>NZ_JBOFRG010000312.1:0-18394 GCF_051650885.1 Clostridium sp. | reverse complement strand
AAACTATGATGTATTTATAGGAAAAGAAGAAAATCAAAACTACACCATTCAGGTTAGTTAATAGTTAATAGTTAATAGTTAATAGTTAATAGTTAATAGTTAATAGTTAATAGTTAATAGTTAATAGTTAATAGTTAATAGTTAATAGTTAATAGTTAGAAAAACCCAACTGGCTCTGCCAATTGGGTTTTTCTTTCCTATTCAAAATTCGCCACGCGAATTTTCTCTTAACTCTTCCTTCTTAACTCTTCCCTCTTAACTACTTAGTTAAGCAATCTCCAGTCATTTCACTTGGTGCCTCTAGTCCCATTTCATTTAACATTGTTGGAGCTATATCAGCAAGCTTACCATTTCTTAATGTTTTTCCTTTAGCATCGTTAGATACCCATACAAATGGTACTGGATCTGTTGTATGTGCTGTGAATGGTGTTCCTGTTGAGAAATCTATCATTGTTTCTGCATTTCCGTGGTCTGCAGTTATAAATAATGAACCATTCTTTTCTAATATTTTATCTGCTACTCTTCCAAGACAAGTATCTACAGTTTCTATAGCTTTTATAGCTGCTGGAATAACTCCTGTATGTCCTACCATATCTGGGTTAGCGTAGTTTAAGATAATCATATCATATTTATCGCTATCTATTCTCTTAATTAATTCATCAGTAACTTCCATAGCGCTCATTTCTGGTTGTAAGTCATAAGTTGCAACCTTTGGTGATGCTATTAATGCTCTATCTTCATTTTCATTTGGAGTTTCAACTCCTCCATTAAAGAAGAATGTTACGTGAGCATATTTTTCAGTTTCTGCTATTCTTAATTGATTTAATCCTTTAGCTGCAACAAACTCTCCTAAAGTGTTTGTAAGTGTTTGTGGCTTGAATGCAACATGTACACCTTCTAAAGTTTTATCATATTGAGTCATAGTTACAAATGTAAGATTTAAAGTTTCTCTCTTGAATCCATCAAACTCTTTATCATTTATAGCTCTAGTTAATTCTCTAGCTCTATCTGGTCTAAAGTTGAAGAATATAACTGAATCTCCACTCTTAATTTTAGCAACAGGTGCTCCATCTTTTTCTATAACACATGGTAATACAAACTCATCTGTTTTGTTATCATGGTATGAGTTATCAATAGCTTCTATTGCACTATTTGCTTTAACTCCTTCACCAAGAACTATTGCATTGTATGCAAGATTAACTCTTTCCCATCTGTTATCTCTATCCATAGCGTAGTATCTACCATTTATAGTAGCTATTTCACCTACTCCTACTTCTTTCATCATAGCTTCAGTTTTTTCTATAAACTCTTTTCCTGATGATGGTGCAACGTCTCTTCCATCCATAAATGCATGAACGTATACTTTTTGTAATCCATAAGCTTTAGCAAACTCTAAAAGTCCTTTTAAATGGTCAATGTGTGAGTGAACTCCACCATCTGATAAAAGTCCCATTAAGTGTAATGAAGTATTGTTTTCTTTAGCATTTTTCATAGCTGATAATAATGCTTCATTTTCTCTTACTTCACCATCTAACATAGCTTTAGTTATTCTAGTTAACTCTTGGTATACTATTCTTCCTGCACCTATATTTAAGTGTCCAACTTCTGAATTTCCCATTTGTCCTTCTGGAAGACCAACTTCCATTCCTGACGCTTGTAATTCACTTACTGGGAATTCCTTTACTAATCTATCAAAGTTTGGTTTTTTTGCTAATGAAACTGCATTTCCTTCTGAAGCCTCTGCAATTCCAAAACCGTCTAATATCATTAACATTACTGGTTTCTTTGCCATAATTCTCTTCCTCCATTTACTTACAAATATACATTTCCTTAATTAATAATTATTTCCATTAAATAATCATTATTTTATACTTTTATTATACTATATTAATGTCTTTATAACAAGAAAAGCAATAGCTATGTTAACTATTGCTTTTTAAGTCTAAAATTAGTACATTACTATTTTAGAGAAGTCGTCAGCTATTAAACTAGCTCCTCCAACTAAAGCTCCATCGATGTCTGATTTAGACATTTGCTCTTTTATAGTTCCAGGTTTAACTGATCCACCATATTGGATTCTTACTTTATCAGCAACTTCTTTTCCAAACATCTCAGAAACAACGTTTCTTACTGCTGCGATAGTTTCGTTAGCTTGATCTGAAGTAGCAGTTTTTCCTGTTCCGATAGCCCAGATTGGTTCGTAAGCTATAACAACTTTTTCTGCTTGCTCGTTAGTTAATCCAGCCATATCAGCTTTGATTTGTGCTTCTAAAACTTCAACAAATTTTCCTGATTCTCTTTGCTCTAAAGTTTCTCCACAGCAAAGCATTGGAATTAAGTTGTGCTCGAAAGCTTTTTTAACTTTCTTGTTACAAGTTTCATCAGTTTCATTGAAGTATTCTCTTCTTTCACTGTGTCCTATAACTACATAGTCAACTCCCATAGCTTCAAGCATTCCTGGAGCAACTTCTCCTGTGAAAGCTCCTGACTCTTCAAAGTGCATGTTTTGAGCACCTATTTTGATGTTTGATCCTTTAGCAGCTTGAACAGCAGCATCTAAACATACAAAAGTTGGGCATATAACTACTTCACAAGTAGCATCCTTTACTAATGGTTTTAATTCGTTTATCATTTCAACAGCTTCTGCTGGTGTTTTGTGCATTTTCCAGTTTCCTGCAATTATTGCTTTTCTCATTATAAATCACCTCTATAAATATTTTGTGAAAGTATTAGCCACTCTAAAGTCACCTTTAAAGAGTGGCTAAAATATATTAAAAACTATTTTAAATTAGCTATTTAAAGCGTCTATTCCTGGTAATACTTTACCTTCTAAGAACTCAAGAGAAGCTCCTCCACCTGTTGAGATGTGAGTCATTTTGTCTCCAAATCCTAAGATATTTACAGCTGCAGCTGAATCTCCACCACCAATTATAGTAGTAGCATCTGATTCTGCCATAGCTTTAGCTACTGCAATAGTACCTTTGTTGAAGTTATCGAATTCGAATACTCCCATAGGTCCATTCCATATAACTGTTTTAGCTTCTTTAACTGCTTCTGCATATATAGCTTCTGTTTTTGGTCCGATATCTAGTCCCATGTGTCCTGCTGGAATGTTTTGATCTTCAGTAACTATAGCTTCAACATCCTTAAATTCAGCTGCAACTCTGTGGTCAACTGGTAATAAGAATTTAACTCCTTTAGCTTCTGCTTTTTCGATCATTTCTTTAGCGTAGTCAACTCTATCAGCTTCAACTAATGAAGTTCCGATTTCGTATCCTTGAGCTTTTAAGAATGTGTAAGCCATTCCTCCACCGATTATTAAAGTATCAACTTTTTCTAATAGGTTGTTTATAACAGCAATTTTATCAGAAACTTTAGCTCCTCCTAAGATTGCAACGAATGGTCTAACTGGAGCTTCAACAGCTTCTCCTAAGAATTTTAATTCTTTTTGAATTAAGTATCCACATACAGCTGTATCTATAAATTCAGTAACTCCAACTGTTGAACAGTGAGCTCTATGAGCAGTTCCGAATGCATCGTTTACGAAAACATCTGCAAGGCTTGCTAATTCTTTAGAGAATTCTTCACCATTTTTAGTTTCTTCTTTTCTGAATCTTGTGTTTTCTAATAAAACAACATCTCCATCATTCATGTTAGCTACAGCAGCTTTAGCGTTTTCACCAACAACGTTATCGTCAGCAGCAAATACTACTTCTTTACCTAACATTTCACTTAATCTTTTAGCAACTGGTGCTAATGAGAATTCAGGCTTAGCTTCTCCTTTTGGTTTACCCATATGTGAGCAAAGGATAACTTTAGCTCCGTTTTCTACTAAGTATTTTATAGTTGGCATAGCACCTACTAATCTATTTTCATCAGTTATAACACCATCTTTTAATGGTACGTTAAAATCACATCTTACTAAAACTTTTTTACCTTTTACTTGGATATCTTCTACAGTCTTTTTATTGAAGTTCATTCTCTTTCACCTCTTAAATATATTTATACATTTTAAAATAGTCTGGCCTTATAGCCTTATACTACAAAACCAGACCTTTAATTTTTTTCTTTAACTATCTAATTAATTTAGATTACTTTAAGTTAGCGAAGTATCCTAAAGTTCTGATTAATTGGTTAGTGTATGACATTTCGTTGTCGTACCATGAAGCAACTTTAACTAATTGCTCTCCGTTAACTTCCATAACTTTAGTTTGAGTTGCATCGAATAATGATCCGAAGCTAGTTCCTATGATATCACATGATACGATTTCGTCTTCAGTGTATCCATAAGATTCGTTAGCTACAGCTTTCATTGCAGCGTTGATTTCTTCAACAGTTACTTTTTTGTCTAAAGTACAAACTAACTCAGTTAATGATCCAGTTATTGTTGGAACTCTTTGAGCGTTTCCGTCTAATTTACCAGCTAATTCTGGGATAACTAATCCGATTGCTTTAGCAGCACCAGTTGAGTTAGGGATGATTGAAGCAGCAGCAGCTCTAGCTCTTCTTAAATCACCTTTTGCATGTGGAGCATCTAAAGTGTTTTGATCGTTAGTGTAAGCATGGATTGTAGTCATGAAACCTTTTTGTAATCCAAATTGCTTGCTTAATACGTCAGCCATTGGAGCTAAACAGTTAGTAGTACATGAAGCACCTGAAATAACTGTGTCCTCTGCTTTTAATATTTCGTGGTTAGTGTTGAATACAACTGTTGGAAGGTCGTTTCCAGCTGGAGCTGATATAACAACTTTCTTAGCACCTGCTTCAATATGAGCTGAAGCTTTGTCTTTTCCTGCGAAGAATCCAGTACACTCTAAAACGATGTCTACGTTTAATTCTCCCCATGGTAAGTTTTTAGGGTCTCTTTCTGAAGTTACTTTAATTTCTTTTCCGTTAACTACGAAAGCTCCTTCTTTAACTTCGATTTCTCCGTTAAATCTTCCTTGTGCTGAATCATACTTGAATAAGTGTGCTAACATTTTAGCATCTGTTAAGTCATTGATTGCTACTACGTTGAAGTTTTCTGGTTGTTCAACCATTAATCTTAACGCTAATCTTCCTATTCTTCCGAAACCATTAATTGCTACATTTACCATTGTAAATACCTCCTAAAATAGCTAAAAATTGCTTTTATAAAAATTTTTTATAAACCTTTTTACTGAGTTTTCAGACAATTTAATATTTCATGTCCTACTGCCTCGTCTGTTACTAACACAGCATGTGTGTTATTTAGTTGAGTGGCTATAATAGACTCAACCTTGCTCTTTCCACCTGCAACTGCAATATGCGTTGCTACTTCACGAGCATTGTTTATATTTATTCCAATAGCGGTTGTTTCTGAAACCACTTTAGAATCTTTATTAAAGTAACATCCAAAAGCCTCACCTACAGCCTCTAAATCATTTAACTTAGAGATTTTTTCTTCAGAGATTCCACGCTTTTGCGCCATTTTCATCGCATCTCCAATACCATATATTAAAATATCAGCATTGTGGATACTTTGAACTATTTCCTTAATTTCTTTTTCTTCCTTTAAGGTATCTAAGATTTCAGGACTTATATTCTCTGGAATGTGTAAGAGCTTATAATGTGCATTTAGCTTTTTGGCTAAATCTCCTGCTAGTGTATTTGCTTGTGTTTCCACTTTTTTGCCCATACCACCTCTAGCTGGTACTACAAGAACCTTTGAATATTTATTTATTTTAGGAAATGATTCTATAACTTCTCTAACTGAACTTCCGCCAGTTAATGCTATTATTGAATCTTCCTTAATAACTGATTTTAAATATTTTGATGCAGCTTTTCCAATATCTTTTAAGATATTAAAATTATTATCCACATCACCTGGAACTATTATGACTTTCTTAACATTAAGCTTTTCTTTAACTTTAACTTCTAAATCGTTTAAGCCCTTAAGTTCATGAATAAAGCCCTCAAGCTTTTCAACAACTTCTCTACCACTTTCTGTTACTGTCATTCCTGGAGTATTGATTTCAATAAGACCTTGTGTTTTTAAAAAACTTATTTCAGTTCTGACAATTCTTTCACTTAACTCAAGTTCACTTGAAAGAACACGTCTTCCTATTGGTCCATCAACCTCGATAGTTCTAAGTATATTATATCTTTTTTCTAATACTTCCATTAATTCTGGAACTACTTTTTTCTGTAATCTTATTATATCTTGCAACCTAAACACTCCCTTTGGTCACATAGTGTCCCGCTCATCACATTTGCGTCCCACAAATCTATTATAAGATAAAATGTACAAATTTTAAAGGGGAAATTTAAATTTTTTTCTTTTATTTATAAATTTTTCTTTTTCAGAAGATTTTTTATATTCTTTTTCTTTTACTAGATGCCTTTATTCCAAGCTCTTCCCTGTATTTTGCAACAGTTCTTCTTTTCACTTCTAATTTTTCTTCAGTTAACTTATCTGATATATATTGATCTGATAATGGCTTACCTTTATCTTCTGCATCTATAAGTTCTTTTATTCTATTTTTTATTTTCATTACTCCAACATCTTCATTTGAATTTATAGCAGTTGTAAACAAGTCTTTTATTTTCACCGTTCCTCTATCTGTTAAAATATACTTATCTTTCACAGCTCTACTTACAGTTGATTCATGAACTTCTAACTTTTCAGCTATCTCTTTTAATGTCATTGGTCTTAAATAATTATATCCTTTGTAAAAATATTCTCTCTGTCTTTTAATTATTTCTTCTAAAACCCTATAAAGAGTACTTCTTCTTTGCTCTATACTTTTTATTAAAAACAATGCTTTACTTAGCTTGTCTTTAACATACTCAGTAGCTTCTTTATCTTCCTCTTTTTCATTTATAACCTTCTTATATCCACTATTTATAGATAGCTTCGGGAGTATGCTATCATTCATTATTATTATTAACTCTCCATCTATATCACGTATAGCTGCATCTGGTATTATAAATTTAACATCTTCCCCTGTAAAAAAGCCCCTTGATGGTTTAGGCTCTAATTTCTTTATTACATCACCATATCTTTGAGCTTCTCTTGGAGATATTTTAAGACTTTTAGCAATAAGAGCATACTTATTATTCCCTATGTCTTCTAAATGATTATTTACAATTTCTTTCATTATGTCATCATCTAATGCAAGCTTGTATAATTGTAATAAAAGACATTCTTTTATATCTCTTGCACCTATTCCATAAGGTTCTAAATCTTGTACAATTTCTAGACACTCTTCACCAAGTTCTTTTTTTATTTTTAACTCACTGCATATCACATCTAAATCACACTCTAAATATCCTCTATGGTCTAAATTTTCTATTATATAATCACAAATAATTTCTTTGTACTTCTCTATATTAAACTCTACTAATTGCTCTCTTAAATATTCTTTAAGTGATTTTTTCTCTGATATAAAATTGAAAGGTGAAACCTCATCGTCATCATATACCCCTCTACTTTGTGCTCCATAATTATCAAATTCAAAATATTTTATCATTTCTTTATAATCATATTTATCCATCATTTTTTCTTCTGCTATAGATGACTTTTCCTGATTATTATCCTTCATATCCAAAATCGGATTTTCTGCAAATTCTTTATCTATATATTCTCTTAAATCTGTAACTGACATTTGTAGCATCTTTATGGATAATTGCATTTCCTGCGTCATATGAAGCTTTTGCTCTTGAGTAAGATTCATAGAATATTCCATCTTCAATATAATCACCAACTTTCTCTCTATTTTAATATTTAAATTATAGCATAGAAATTATATTTCAAACAATTCAAACAATTCTTAATTTAATTATTTAGCTATTGAATTCTGCAACTTGGAATAATTTATCAGGAATTTTTAACACACCTTCTTTTACCTCTATTTTATATTTATTCAAAAAATCAAAGGTTTCTTTTGATACATTTTCTTTTGTATCCTCTGAATAATCTATATATCCTTCCTTTATCCCAACCTCTTTTAAATTTTTAATTCCTGCTTTAAAATTTCCTTCTTTAATTTCTGCACACACATCTACTACTGATTTATCAATCTTTTTTATCATTGATGATATAATTACTTCTTTATATTCTGGATAAACTGCACTAGAGTTTACATCTACACCTAAAGCTTTATTCCCTGTTTCTTTAGCAGCTCTAAACACTCCCTTACCTGCAGCTCCACAAGCATGAAAAATTATATCGCATCCACTCCCATATAGTTCTTTTGCTTTTACATAAGCTTTATTTTCATCTTTAAAATCTTCTGTATAATCAATATTTACATCCCTCATTATATTTCCAAAAGCCTTTTCATTACTAATCTTAATCCCACTTATATATCCACTTAAAAAACTTGCCCCCTCATCATCATTTAATCCACCTATAAATCCTACATTATCTTTTTTAGTTTCCTTTCCTGCAATAATCCCCATTAAAAATGCCCCTTCTTCACTCTTATATATAATTGATTTTACATTTGGTTCGTTTAAAACTTCATCTATAACAACAAAATTTCTCGCTCTAAGTTGTCTACTAGAAACCTTCACAGCATTTTTAAGCCATCCTCCTAAAATAATAACTAAATTATTATTAATTGCAGTTTTATTCATAACAGCATTCACCTGTTTATCAGTATCATTTAAATTCAATAGAACTATATTAGGTTTTACTCCAACTTCTTCTTTCGCATCCATAATTCCTTTTTTCCCAAGCTCTAAAAAAGGCTCCTCTTTAAAGTCTTCACAAACTAAAGATACATCTAAATCATTATTCCACATATATCTTTCTCCAACAGGTTGTGTCTCACATCCAACAACAGCCATTAGTATGTATAAATATAATATTATTAATAGCAAAATTAAAATTACTTTATTCCCTTTAATACCTTCCAAAACAATCTCACTCCTTTTTACTTTTAAAATATTTTTCCCTAGATTATTTTTTTAATGCATCGAAAGTCTTAAATTATTTTATTCATTCCTTTAAATAATAGCCACCCCTAAATAATATTTTATTTAAAACAAAAAAGAGTTACCCTAACTTTAAATTAAGTTAGGGTAACTCCTTCTTTTCTCTTATCTATTTTCACTTATGAAGAAAGCTCCAACAGCTTGATTTCCTGAATGGATTGCAACTGAGCATCCAACAGGTCCTTCTATATATTCAATATTATTATTTTCTAAATATTCTATAATTCCGTTTTTGATTTCGTCATTTTCACCAACGCTAACAATTATAACTGGCATATCTTTAACTGGTTTATATTCTTCAATATCAGCAATTATTTTTTTAACTGCTTTTTTATTTCCACGAACTTTACCTTTTAAAGACATAACTCCATCTTTTATTTCTAATATTAATCTTATTCCTAAAAGTCCTGTAACAACACTAACAGCTTTTGGTAATCTTCCACCTCTTACAAGGTTGTCTAATGATTCAAAGCTTAAAGAACTGTCTATACGTCCTTTAACGTCTTCTAATTCTTTTACAATATTTTCAACTTCCATTCCAGCATCTCTTAGTTTAGCTGCTTTTAAAACTAAAAGTCCAAGACCAGATGTAATTGTTTGTGAATCAACTATATGTACATCTTCTGTTTCTAACATTTGTTTTGCTAAACAAGCTGCTTCATAAGTCCCACTCATTCCTGATGACATAATGATTGATAAAACTTTATACCCCTCATCTAAATACTTTTTATAGATATCTTCAAATCTACTTGGAATTATTTGAGCTGTTGTTGGGAAAATTCCTGTTTCATCCATCTTCTTAAATAATTCATCTGTATTAATTTCAATTCCATCTAAATAACTTTCTTCTTCAAAGTTAATTAAAACCGGCATTACTTCAATGTCAAGTTCTTTTAAAAGCTCTTTCGGTAAATCAACAGTACTATCTGTAATTATTTTAATTTTTTCCATTCCCTCATTCCCTTTCTTTCTACTTCATATTAGGAAAGCCTATTTGCCTTAAGGCTTCATATGCAATGATTGCAACTGTGTTCGATAAATTTAAGCTTCTTGTACTTGTTTGAATCATTGGTATTCTAACACCTTCATGTGCATTGTGTACATCATCTGGTACACCACATGTTTCTCTTCCAAACATTATAAAGTCACCTTCATTAAATTTAATCTCATCATAGTGCTCTCCACCATGTGTAGTAGCTAAATATATTTTATTATCCCCATATTTTGCTATAAAATCTTCATAGCTTTCATGTATTTCTAAATCTAATTCACTCCAATAATCAAGTCCTGCTCTTTTAACTTGCTTATCATCAATTTTAAATCCTAACGGCTTTATTAAATGTAGCTTAGAACCTGTTAATACACATGTTCTTGCTATATTCCCTGTATTTTGTGGTATCTCTGGTTGATACATAACTATATTTAAATTCAAAAAACTCACCTTCTACTTTATATTAAATAATGAAATAAGATGAACAACACTTTTTGTTCATCTTATTTTATTTAAATACTATCTCTCACATAATACTACAACTACTAACTTTAGTCAAAAGTTTTGTTAAATCTCTTCTTCCCTTAAAACAAATTTTTCAACTGCTTTTCTTACTCCATCATTTACGTTTGTATCTGTTATATAATCTGCAATATCTTTAACTTTTTGAATCCCATTTCCCATTGCTATTCCAAGACCTGCATACTGAATCATAGAAACATCATTTTCATTATCTCCAATGCAAATAACTTCTTCTCTTTTTATTCCATAATGTTCTGCTAATCGTTTTACTGCATTCCCCTTTGATACACCCTTCATATTTATTTCTATACTTCTATTTCCAGATGTAAAGTATGTAACCTCTTCAATTTTATCTAAATCTTTTCTATAAGCTTCTATTCTTTTAGGTTCTAATGAAAATAAAATTGTTTTTGTTATAGCCTCTGCCTTTTCTTCTAAAACCTTATCCCAAACCTTTTTACTTTTTATAGTTCCTAAATGAATATTAAATCCATCATACTTTCTTCCTGGTAGTACTATTTTAGCCACATTAGAACTTAAATAACTGTTTGACACTATATTGCTTACTGTGTGGAAGTGAAGTATAACCTTGTGTTTATCTGCAAGTTCTAAAAGCTTCTTACATATTTCTTTATTAAACTTACTTCTATAAATAGGCTTAACTTTATTTTTCTCCATTATTATAGCCCCATTACCACCAATAACTGCAGCACTTGCTCCTATAAGTTCTGAAAAATATGCAGCATTATTATAAAGTCTTCCAGTAGTTACAACTATCTTTATCCCTTTTTCGCTAGCTTCTTTTAAAACTTCCTTACTCTTTTCAGATATCCTTCTATTTTTCCCAAGTAAAGTTCCATCCATATCTATACATATCATTTTATACTTCATAAAATCCACCTCTTTTTAAAACATGATCTTCAGCTTCCACTTTTCTTTATAAAAAACTTTCATGTATTTCTATTAAATAAGGTTAAAACTTTTCTTTAATTTAGTCAACCTTCATCCTTACTTTCTACTACGCATTATTCCACTAATCTAAAAACAATCTCAGTAGACATTCCTACCGAGATTATTTTTCAAATTGATTATTCAATAGTTAATAATTTATGCTGCTGGCTCCTGTGTAACCTCTCCTTGAGGTGCTGGAGCTGGGTCTGGCGTTGGAGTTGGTTCTGGAATTGGTGTTGGCTCTGGGGTTGGCTCTGGAGTTGGCTCTGGTGCTGCCTTTTTCTTAGTTCCAACCTTTACCACTCTATCTGTAGTTGCATAAGTATCAGTCGATACTAATTCTTTTTTAATTAACTTTCCATTCTCATATGTTAATTGATATCCTTTTGAAACATATCCTACTTGTCCACCAGATACAACAACTCTTTTTCCTTCTTCTAAGTTTGGATCTTTCTCGATTTTTTCTTTTGGTGGAATTGTTTTTATTATTTCATTTGACATATCATAAGTTCTTCCATTTAACTTGCTCTTATCACCATAAATAGAGAATCTTATAACTTTTCCATCTGACGTTCCTTTTATATATATAGGTGCATCATATGGATTTTTAAATTTATAATCTAAATATCCCCATGCAACTGTTGCATCTAAGCTTGGTTTTGCATATGAAACTGTTAATGAATGATTATGTCTTTCTGTTGGTCTTATATTTGCAAACATGTTTGCTCTATATAAAGCTGATGATACTTGACATATTCCTCCACCAATATCCATTTCAACTTTATTGTTTATATATACTGGTGCTTGATGATATTTGCTCTTATCTGTAGATGTAGCTTTATCATAACTAAATTCTTCTCCTGGCATTAAAACTGTTCCATCTACAAATCCAACTGCTGCTGCAATATTTGCAGACCTTCCTGCATTTGATGTTGCAAAGGAAGATTCATAATATCCTATAACATCTTTTATTTTTGATAAGTCAGCTCTTGTTACTTTCGGCTTATCTTCTACCATTTTTAAAGATATAACTGTATCTTCATTTAAATTAGAATTTAATTCTTCTTTTAACTTTTCATCTAATTCCTTTGAATCTATCTTTTTCCCTACAACTTCATCAGTTATATTCTTCGTATTTCCTACTATATTTATAGTTGCATTTTTTGCACTTACTTTCATCTTTTTATCTACATTATTTTTAAATGCATCATATTTTTTATCATTATATACTAGCTCTGTAGTTAATTCTTTTTTATTTTCACCCTTAATAAAGTCTTTTTGCTTAAAGATACTCTCATTTTTCCCATAATTTAAAGCATCTTCCACAGCTTTATTTATATCTAAAGTCCCTTCAATTTCCTTATAACTTCCCTTATATTCTTTATCATCAACCTTAATTAAAATTTTCTTTTCAGAAATTTTATTAAGTAAACCTTCATCTAATGCTTTTTTTGCTTCTTCTTTATTTTTTCCTGATAAGTCAACCCCTTGAATACTTACCCCTGGATAAATCTTGTCTTTCCATTCCTCTACAGTGTTTTCAATGCTAGATACGTACATTCCACCACCTACACCTACTGCTACAAATGTAAATCCTGCAATTGCTAATCTTTTTTTATTATTATCTAAAAAACTTTTAAAGCCTTTTTTCTCTTTTTTCATAGCTTCCCCCACCTTATTCTCTTTTAACTATTTTTTCTTAGTTTTTTTACGAAATATATCTTTTTTTTATAAACGTATCATAATTATACAGTAAATTTATACAAATTATAAGGGTTTTTAGTAACTATTTTAAATATATTTTTAAACCTTTTTCTACAAAAATAGCCATACACTTATTTTGTATGGCTATTTTTCATTTTTTATTCTTATATAGTTAAATTAATTTTGCTTCTCACTTGCGAAACATTTCCTTCTATATCAAAAGCTTCTATAGATAAGACTATATTTCTTCCATATGGTTTATACAATTTAACTATTGGAATATTATAATTCGTTATATTTGCATCAACAGTTCCTATCCAATAATTATCTACAAATATATTGTATCCTCCTAAATCTATATCTTTATTTTTAGTCCAAGTTAAACAAACATTTCCTTTATTTACTTTACCACTAAAGTTTTGAACATTTCCAGGTTGCATTAAAAGCTCTAAATTATTAGGACCATAATTTGCATCTACTAAATTATCTACCCCTTCCACCTTTTCTTTATCTGTATACTGCCACATTCTCCATTTTGTCCATCCTCCAACATTAGGAGGAAACTCTGGATTTCCTTTTATCCATGTGTACATTGCTATCCATAAAGGCATATTATTTAGTGGATATGTTCCATTAGAAAGTTTAAAATTATTATTCACTTGTACAAAATTCACCGATACATAAAGCATTAATCTTCTTCTAGTCTTTTTTTCAAATCTTTTTCTAAATCTATCAATCCATTTAAGTAAAACATCTGTATTCATTTTAGGAGTTGTAGGCTCTTCTATGTCAAGAACTGGCATAAAATCTCCATAAAACCTTTTACCATATCCTTCTTGAAGTGCATTTATAAAATCATCACATTGGCTATCTGCTGTAGCTAAGTTATATGATGGAATTCCATAATGATACCCGCCAGTTTTTATTCCATTTTGCTTACATATCTTTGCAAACTCTACAAATTTTTTATCTAATCTAAAACTTCCACTTCCTGAACCAGATGTTCTTAAATAAATTCCTGCAGCTTTTTCCTTTAATACTGAAAAATTCGGATTTTGTGTATACTCATTTAAATCAATTAAAAATAAACTATTATTGTTTTTATTTTGCATAATTCCTCCAAAAATAATATTTCTATTTATATACTATTTTTAGATTTTCTTTTAGTTCCTATATATTTGAAGCTTTATATAAAAAGTTATATCATTTTCAACACATTCAGCCCAAAGTAATCCATTATGCATTTTAATTATATTTCTTGCAATAGCAAGCCCAAGTCCTGTTCCTCCACTCTCTGTATTCCTTGACTCATCACCTCTATAGAATCTTTCAAAAAGCTTATCTAATTTTTCTTTTTCTATATGTGGACCTCTATTTCTAACTGAAATAATTATATCCCCCTCATTTTCATATATTCCCATTACAACAGTTCCTGGCTTATATGAATATTTACATGCATTAGATAAAATATTTTCAAATACTCTTACCATTTTATCTGGATCTACATTACTTAAAATTTTATCATCCACAATATTTTTAACTAAAATTAAATCATTTTTTTCAAACACTGGTGTCATTTCATCAACTATTTGTGATACCATACTACTTAAATTTACTACAACCTTATCAAGCTTCATTTCTGTATTATTAAGCTTTGTATATTCAAACAAGTCCTCAATAAGTCCTTTTAAACCTTCTGACTTTTTAAATGCAATATTTAAGTATTCTTCCATCTCTTTTTCACTTTTATATCTTTTATCTTTTAAAAGACCTATATATCCCATTATTGAGGTAAGTGGTGTTCTTAAGTCATGGGATACATTTGTAATAAGCTCTGCCTTTGTTTTTTCTGCTTTTCTTTCCATTTTTATTTTTTCTTCTATTTCACTTGCCATTAAATTTATATTTTCTGCAATGTTTGAGACCTCATCACACCCTCTAACTTCTACTCTATGTGAAAGTTCTCCACTTGCAATAATTTTTATTTCATCTGATATTTTATCTAAATATTTAACTTTTTTATTTATTACATATATAAATGAAAAAACAAATACTAAAACTCCAACTACAAACCCCAATATATCATTAGATGAACTTTCAAATGATGTCCATGTATTTATCTGTGGAAATCCTTCATAAATAACATAGTATTCCTTATTTTTAACTGTTAAAGGATATACCCTTGTTATAATTTGTGGTTCGTAAGACACAACTCCTGCATCCCTACCTTCTATAATTTCAATCTCTTGCGGCTTAACGTATTGACTTTGGTTCAAGCTTGATAGAAGCTTAAATATACTAAATTGAACTTCTTTTCCATTTCTGCTCTTATATATTACCTTTCCTTCTAAATCTGTAACATATACACTTTCACTTGAATCTTGAAGCATTTCAGTAAAAAACTTTCCATCCTCTATACTTACTTCTCTTCCTCTTGTTTCAGTCTGAAGATTTTCTACAAAACCATCTGCTATAGAATTAAACTCTTCTATTCCAACATCCGTTTTAACAATCTTTCTTGTAGTATCAAATAAAACACCACCTACTACAGTACCAACAATAATACTTATTAGAAAGCAGATTCCAACTAGAAAAACCAATTCATATCTTAAGTTTGTCCTAACCTTAACTTCAATTTTTTCTTTTAACTTTTTTAATCTTTTAATTCCTTTATTTTTTTCTAAACTCTCACTTATTCTTTTTATATTAATCTTTTTCAAGTATTCCTCACCTACTTATCGATTTTATATCCTACTCCCCATACTGTTTTTATAAATCTTGGTCTTCTTGAATCTTCTTCTAGTTTTTCTCTTATTTTTCTTATATGCACCATAACAGTATTATCTGACTCTAAATACTCTTGCTTCCACACACTTTCATAGATATTAGAAATTGAAAACACCTTTCCTCTATTGCTTCCTAAAAGCTTTAAAATTTCAAATTCTGTTGGTGTAAGTTTTATCAAGTCATCGCCTTTAAAAACTTGATGTAAATCTAATTTTAATGTTAAATCATCAATTATTATTTCATTTTTAATTTCTTCAACAAAGCCCTTGCTTCCCATTAACTTAAAGCGACCGTATTTTCTTAAATGAGATTTCACTCTTGCTAAAAGCTCTAATGCATTGAAAGGCTTACTTATATAATCATCCGCTCCCATATTCAGACCAAATATCTTATCTATATCCTCACTTTTAGCTGATAACATTATTACAGGTAATTCACTTTTCTCACGAATTTTTATACAAGTTTGAATTCCATCAAGCTTTGGCATCATAACATCTAAAACAACTAAATCTATATCATTTCCTTCTAATATTTCTAAAGCTTCTAATCCATTTTCTGCTTTAAAAATTTCATATCCTTCACTTCTTAAATATATCTCTATTAAATCTCTAATTTCTTTTTCATCATCTACTATAAGAATTTTTTCCATTTTTATTTATCCCCCTACTTTTCCCTTAATTAAATATTACTTTATACTTCTTAATAATTTCCTTTTAATTTTATTAATATTTCCTTAATATTTTATACATATATTGTACCAATATTTTTAATTTAAATAAACTTTTTTTAGAATTTCTTTATTCTTTTCTTAAAACTTTATATTTAAATTCTAGTTTTCTGACAATTCTTATATAAATATTTATATAATGTATAATGAATTTATTAACTAATTTACAAAAGGAGATTTTTATGAGCAACAAAAATAAAGCAATTATTTTAATTTTAATAACTGCCTTTTCATTTGCACTTATGGGTGTTTTTGTAAAGCTTGCAGGAAATAGAATTCCATCTATTGAAAAAAGCTTTTTTAGAAACTTAGTAAGTTGTGTTGTAGCATTTTACTTTGTTAGAAAAAGTGGTGATAGATTATTTGGTAAACCAGAAAACAGGAAATTTTTAATAGGACGAGCACTTTTAGGTACTATCGGTATAATAGCAAACTTTTACGCTATAGATAACTTAGTTCTTTCAGATGCAAATATGTTAAACAACCTTTCACCTTTCATCGTTATAATTTTCTCTGCACTTTTCTTAAGAGAAAAAATAACAAGAAAACAAATTTATATTTTATGTGTAGCATTCTTTGGAAGTCTTTTTATAATAAGACCAAGCTTTAGTATGACAGCAATTCCAGCTTTAATTGGATTACTTTCAGCAATTTGTGCAGGTGGTGCTTACACCTTTGTAAGATTTTTAGGAAATAAAGAAAAAGGACCTACAATAGTATTCTTCTTCTCATTTTTCTCAATAGTAGTAACACTACCATTTGTAGTATTCGACTTTACACCATTTACACCAGAAGAATTATTCTTCTTATTAATATCAGGAGTAGTTGCATCAATAGGACAATTCGCCCTAACAACAGCATACAAATATGCCCCAGCAAAAGAAATTTCAATATACAACTACACACAAATAATATTCTCAGCCTTATTTGGCTTCTTTATATTCAGTCAAATACCAGACATATACAGTATAATCGGCTACTTCATAGTAATAGGCGCCTCCTTCTACATGTTCCTATACAACAAAAAACAAGCTCTAAAAACAGAGTCAAAATAAATGAAATTTCTAATTTAGTCAATCTCATTTATGATAATGTAAAGAGACCATCTCATTTTGAGATGATCTCTTACTTTCTTTAAAAAAAGTGGCAATAGCCACTTTTCCTTCTTAATTCTTAATTCTTAATTCTTAACTACATTAACTTTCCTTCCCATTTACATATATGGTTTAAAGGACATTCCATACATTTTGGTCTTTGTGATGAACAACATCTTCTACCATGGAATATTAAAAGATGGTGTGTTAACGACCATTCTTTCTTAGGTAATTCTTTTTGTAGTTGTAATTCAACTTCTAATACATTGTCTGAATGAGCAAGTCCTAATCTATTCCCAACTCTAAACACATGTGTATCTACAGCTATTGAAGGTACATCAAATGCATTTGATAAAACTACATTTGCAGTTTTTCTTCCTGCTCCTGCAAGGGAAGTTATTCCTTCCATAGTGTTTGGCACAACTCCATTAAAATTCTCTCTTAATTGTTTGCACATAAGAACTAAATTCTTAGCTTTATTTCTGTAAAGTCCTATAGACTTTATTCTTTCTTCTATCTGTTCATTATTTAATTTTTCAAAACTTTCTAAGTCTGGATAATCTTTAAATAATGTTTCTGTAACCTGATTTACTTTAACATCAGTAGTTTGTGCTGAAAGACACGTTGCTACTAATAATTGAAATGGAGTTTCATGATTTA
>NZ_JBOFRG010000311.1:0-12066 GCF_051650885.1 Clostridium sp. | reverse complement strand
TAGAGGAACAATGGAAGCTGCAGGAAAAGATGCAATACACATATTAGACTTAATGTATATGAAAAAAGCCTACACAAGCGAAGATAGAGCAGGTGGTAGAGGATATAAAGATACAGAAGATATGTGGAAGAGAAGACTTCAAACTAAAGCTAAGTTTGAGGGACATCTTGAAAATTAAGAATTTAAAATTAAAAATTTAGAATTAAAGGGGGACTTGCAATGCAAGTCCTCTTTTGAGTACGCTATTAATTAATACCGTATCTTTTAATTTTATTGTATAGGGCATTACGGCTTATTCCAAGGGATTTAGCCGCTTGTGTCATATTTCCATTGAAGTGAACTATTGTATTTTTGATAGCTTCTATTTCTAGTTCTATTAAGGTTCTAGGTGTAGATGGGGTCATTTCTTTTTTACAAATAGTACAAGCGTTATCTGTACACTCCTGTGAAATTGGATTTCCAAGATTGTCGAATTCAAGACAAGTACATTCCTCGAAGTCCATTTCATAACTTGTTTGACCGTTTAGGTTTACTATATTTTCTACACAGTTTTCAAGTTCACGTATATTTCCAGGCCAACAATAAGATATCATTTTTTTAAATAAAACATTAGATATAGTTGGTACTGGTTTATGAAGTTTTTCACTTTTTACCTTTAAAAAATGGTCTATTAAAATAGGCACATCACCAAATCTGTCTTTAAGTGGTGGAATATGAAGTGGTATAACATTTAATCTGTAATATAGGTCTTGCCTAAAGGCACCTTTTTTTATTTCTTCTTTTAAATCTTTATTTGTTGCGGCTATTATTCTGACATTTATTTTAGTTTCAGATTTTGCACCTATTCTTGTTATAACACCTTCTTGAATAACTCTTAAGAGATGAACTTGCATTTCAAGTGGCATTTCACCAATTTCATCTAAAAAGATTGTTCCGCCATCAGCAAGTTCAAATTTACCAGGTTTTCCACCTTTTTTAGACCCTGTAAAACTTCCTTCTTCATATCCAAAAAGTTCACTTTCAATTAATGATTTTGGAATAGCACCGCAGTTTACAGCTACAAAGGTTTCTAAGGCTCTATCACTGTAATTATGTATAGCTTGTGCTAAAAGTTCTTTACCACAACCACTTTCTCCAGTTATTAAAACTGTAGAAGGGCTTTTAGATATATTTTTAGCATCATTAATAACTTTTTGTAAGGCTGTACTTTCTCCAATTATGCTATCAAAGGTATAAGCAGCATCAGAAAGAGTATATTTATTAGATTCTTTAATAATGTCTTTCATATCTCTTAAAATTAATAAAAAACCTACAAAGGTATCTTCTGAGAATAAAGGCTTAAGGGTTGATGAAAGCTCTTTATTTTTTAAAGAAAGAATAAAGTTTTTTAAATTCCCCTTTGTTTTAGGGAAGTTTTTTAGTGTTTCTTCTAAATGGTTAAATAAATCAAAAATAGAATTGTCAAAAAGAGATTTATTTGTACAATTTAAAAGTTCTATTGCTAAAGTATTAGCAAATTTTATTTTAAAATCTGTAGAAATAAATATAACACCTTTGTCTAAAGAGTCCATAACTAATCTATAATATTCAAAATTTGTAAAAGTGTTCATATTTTCCTCCTAAATATATTTATATTACAAAGATTATATTATTTTATCATAATAAGGCTTTTGTATAAATAGTATAGAATAAGTAATCTTTATAGAGGGCATCAATAGTTGAAAGGGGTAAATGGATGAAATTAAATTTAAAAACAGATACGAATATTGTATATGGAAGAGGGATGATTGAAAAATACGGGAAAGAAATGTTAAAGCTTGGAGAAAAGCCTTTAATAATAACAGGGAAGAAGTCCTCTAAAAATAGTCAAGGCTATAAGGATATAGTAGAATATTTGAAGAAAAATGAAAAAGAATTTTCTATTTATATAAAAGAAGGGGAAGTAGCACATATCAAGGATTGTAAGGCATCAAGAAAGATATTAGAAGAAGAAAAATGTGATTATATAATTGGGATTGGAGGGGGAAATACGTTAGATATCGCAAAATATGTAGGATTAAACAAAGATGTGAATGTATGTGCAGTTCCAACAATTTCAGGATCAGGGGCTGAAACGGCTAAGTATGGATATATTTATAGTAAAAATGGTATTAAAATAATAGAAAAAACTGTAGATATGGCAATAGTAGATCCATACTACACAAATAAAATAAATATAAGTGATGTACAAAATTCTAGTATAAATGCATTAAGCAACCTAATTGAAGGTTACTTAAATATAGATATAAACAAAGAAAATGAAAAAATAGCAATTGAAGGGCTTAGAAGATTTGGAGAGTCTATAGATAATTTATTAGATGGTAACATAAGTGCAAGAGATAGAGAAAACTTATCTATGGCATCTATACTTGGAGGAATTCTTTTAGATAGATATGGACGTAGTATGTTTAACATATTAGGAGAAACTTTAGCAGAACATGAAGAAATAGGTCTTGGATTTTCTAAAGGACTTTTATATACAGAATATTTGAAGAAATTTAGAAAAGAAAGAAAATTAAATAATATTATAAACGTATTAGGTTTTTCTACCTTTAGAGATTTAGGAAAAACTATAAATAAATTAAGCAATTATGAAAAATTTAGTTTAGAAAAAATAGAAATAGATATAATAACAAATATAGCTATGGAAAAAATAACAGATGGAAATAAAAAGCTTAAAAATGAAGTATATTATGATATTTTTAATATTTACTCAAATAGTTTGAAAAATAGAGAGCTTAATTATGATATAATATAAGAAAAAAAGAAAAGAGGATTTATATGGAATACAAATTTAAATTTGATGAAAAAGAATATACACTAAATGAAGAGAATTTTCTAGAAATGATTAATGATGAAGAAAATGAAGTAGAAGGGTTTTCTTTAGAAGAAGCTATAAGACTTTTAAATGAAGGAAATTTAGAGTTTGATAAGGCTTACTATAGCAGTCCATGTGAAGAATGTGAAAGTAATTTCAAAGAAAAGAAAAGTATAAGTGAATATGTGGAAGGCTTCTTTTACATATATACTAAGAATAATAAATATGTTATTAGTAATATTGATAAAGATTATGAAGGAAAAACTTTTAATAAATTAGAAATTTTAGGTGAAGTAGATAACAGTTACATTGTAAGCATTATAATATGCAAAGAATGTAGCAAGTTTACAATCCAAATAGAAGAATTAGTAATATAAAAAGATAAGCATAGTAGAGAGTTTTCTACTGTGCTTATCTTTTTAGAGTAATATCTAAAGTTTAGTAAAGGCTATCAAAATTAAGATAAGCCCTGAAAGCCAAGAAAGATTAATATTCTTTTTAGTTTTAAGCTTTCTTCCAAGAAAAGCTCCAAGCTTAAAGGAAATTACTCCAAAAATAAAGGAAAAGAATAATAAGGAAAAAAAGTTTATGTCATAAAGCCCAATCCCAAATCCAACAGCTAAGCTATCTAATGAAAGAGCTAAGGCTAAGTAAAAGCTTTCTCTTAAGGAAATATATTTAGAATTATCAAAATCAGCACATTTTTCGTCTAAGTAAACATTAAGAGCAAAATTCATATCAAAAAGTTTAAATCTTAGAGGTTCTTTATGAAGAGAATATTTTTTGAAATATTTTTTTATTAATATTTCAAAAAGTTTATAAATTCCTAAGGAAAAAAAGATACAAAAGCTAATTTTCGAAGGAAGCCCATTTGGCAAAAAATCTTCAAAGAAAGAACCAAAGAAAATTGATATTCCTAAAATTAAAGTAGAAAAAAAGTTAATTAAAACTATACGTGAAGTCTTAATAGTAATATTTTCACTTCCATAAGCAATACTTGATGCAAAAGAGTCAATAACAAGTGAAAAAATTAAAAAATAAATACTCATTCTATACCTCAAAAATATTGTTTAATATATATTATGAAAAAGAATTGTAAAAGTTACATTATTCGACAAAAGAAAAGAGGGCTAAAATTTAGCCCTCTTAAGTGAATTTTTTAAAATTAGATATTTCCAAATCTAAATGGGAATTTTACAGTAATGCTTTCATTTAATGAAGTATTATGAGAAATACCAAATAGCTTATATCCAAGAGGTAGTAATTCAAATAATACAAATTCATTCTTGAAGTAAGCAGGAATTGAAGATGGTGGAATATTAGAGAACTCTATAGTAAGAGTTTTATCTTCAATAGTTAGAAGTGCAGTGATTTCATAATTATTTCCACCCTTAGAGATAGAACGAAGAGAAGCATCTGGCTCATCTGCTACTGTAGGATTTAAAATAGCATTATCTCTAACATTACTATCACTAGTCTCATAAGTTCTTATATTACTACGAAGTTCAAATATATTATCGAAACGTAGAGTTGCAAATGGTTCTGTTTCAGAAGGATCTACTGAGCTAGGTCCCTCAGTTGACATTAATATACCAGCTACACTAATAGTTCCATCTGGATTTTTAGATTCTAAAACATCGATTGCATCAGTAAATTCAACTTGGAATTTAGATGTGAATAAAGTAGGACCTAAAACTACATTAGATGAAATAGGGTAAAGCTCATATGATGGGTATTCTACAACAGATTTTAATTTAACATAAGAATCTGCAGAGTGGAATCCAGTAATTCTATAAGCTTCTGGTGTTGTAGAAAGTTTTAATTCATTTGCCAAAGCATTTGTGTTAACTGGTGATTTACAGTAAAGCTCTAAAATACTTCCTTCTGTTGATGGGGTACCAGTAAGTCCATTAACTATAGTTGCTCTAGAAACATTTAATCTTAAGCCTTCACCATTATAAACAATAAAATCATTCACATGAGTAACATTAATTGGACTAGATAATTTAAGAGCTACAACGGCTTCGTTTGGTTCACTTACATTATCAACCCATACAGTACTAATTGAAACAATTTCAGGTCTAAGATTATTTTTAACTGTAATAGGATTGGTTAATTCTATTGGTCTATTTAAAATATCTTCAGAAAGAATATCACGATTAACTTTATTTAAGCTCATAAGATAATCTACACCGCTAGAGAAAACAACATCAGTAAAAGTGAATGTAAGAGTTTTTAAATCATCACTAACTACTACAGAAGAAATTGTTAATGGATCAGAAGCATCAGCTTTAAAAATAAAATCTTCCTTATAAACAACAATATCAAAGCCTTCTTCAGATTGTAATGATGTTGGAAGAGTATAAGTGATTTTATTAGAATCAGTAATAGATGCAACACCACCATCAAGTTTTAAAGTTGGAAGAAGCTTAGTTATTGGATAATCTTCGCATAAGTTAACTATATTACCAGAAGCATCTGTTACATAGAAAACTTTAGTTAATCCAACATATCCAACCTTAATTAATGAGTTAGCAAGAGTTAAATTTACCTTTGTATTTAAGTTAAATCTAGTCCAAAAATTATTTTTTAAAACTGTTGGAGTAAAATCTTCAAGAGTTGCAAAATCTGTACCATCAACTGCTAATTTAAAGTTTACACCTTTATTGATACCATGTTCACCACTACTAGCCATAGCTTCTCCAAATTTAATTAAGATGGTGTCATTTAAATCATTAGGAGTTTCTTGTTCAGTTCCAAGAATCGCTAATACTTTAGGTCTAGTAGTATCAACAATTAAAAAGTCATAAGGTATATTTTCTAATAAAGAACCATAAATATCTACTAAATTATTAGCTATTAAAGTATAAATACCTGAAGCTAATTGAGGTTCAAATTCTAAAGTAGCTTTTGTTGGAGTAGAAGGATTAAAAATAATGCTACTAACAGGGATTAAAGTAGAACTACCATCAGCAAAAACAGAATAATTTGCAAGTGTATTTATATTGCCTGCTCTCATAGAATGTGAAAAAGTCAAATCAATTCTTGTTAGAGATAAATCTTCAACAGATTTATCTTGAAGAATAGAAATTATAGCAGGCTTTGGTAATTCTAAATTAGAAGAATACTTATAATTACTAATTAACAATCCATAACAATCTACTATGCCAGAAACAGTTATAGCATTAGGTCCTGGAGTTATAAAAGTATTACCATCCATTCTAAAAATTAAAGTATCAAGAGTAGAAGGTTTTCTAGAAAGTGAAACTGATTCATTTAGGTTAGAACGTATAACAGATGCAATAGAATCAACTGTGATTTTACCAGAGATATCTATAACAGGAGATGTAAATTGAACTTCTACTGTTTGCGGATCTATGATAGAAACATTTTTAACAGTAGCACTATATTGAGCACCAGTTAATTCAAATTCAACTTCAGAAATAGGAACATCTCTATTATAGAAATCTGCTAAATGAAGTCCTGTTAAATGATGGTCAGCTATTTTACTTGTAGCTACTTGTAAATTGTGGAATCCTATAGGAAGAGATCTAATATTAGATTGGATTAAAAGAGTTCTACTATCATCAGATTGTGAAACTGTAAATGGTTCTGCTAAAGTAATTTCTTCATTAGTACCATATTTAAATGAAACTTTTGGTAAAATATATCCAGGCCATTTAGGGTCAGGAGTATTACTTTGATTAGGGTCTTCCTTAAAATATTTAACATAGAAATTTGAACAAGCATAAGTTGTATGCAATCCACCAGTTTCAATTGAGCCTATTGGAAGAGTAACTGGAATGGATGATAATATAGATGAGTCATCAAGATGTCTTATAGGATATTCAAATTGAATTTCAATAAGTCTATTTCCGTAAGAAGTTACTTTAGGGATAAGAGGAGCTGGGAAATCTGTAAAAGATACAACTTCTTCATCAACTAAAATATCATCTTTGAAAGCCTTTAAAATATAATTTGTATAAGGTGACATTAATAAATCATCATCTGAAGAAATATCTTCATCTTCAGGAATAATTAGAGTTTTAAGTGATGGATTAAGAGAGTTATAAACTAAATTTAAAGCTACTTTAAAACTACTATTTTCATTGTATAACTTGAATACTATATCAGATGCAGGTGAACTTAATTCCACATCTAAACTTTTAGGGTTAATATGAGAGATATTTAAAATTAATTTATTTTCCATAAAATTTAACCTCCATAAAATTAAATAGATTATTTGTATAGAATATAATATGGGAAAAAGAATAGAATAGTGATAGAATTTGGCAAAATAAGTTCATTAGAGGCTAAAATTATATAAACATATTAAAAAATATATATAGTTAAATAAAAAATGAAACCTCTTTAAAAAAATAGGAGTTAATATTATAATAAAATATAAAAGAAAAAGGGTATTGGTGTATAAATATGAATGTGGTAATAGAGTTATTAAATGAATATAGAGACATTGCAGTTTTAATAAGTGTTTTTATAAGTATTATAATTGCAATTTTAGGGCTTGTTCCTTCTGTTTTTGTAACTGGTGCAAATATAGTGTTTTTTGGTCCGTTTTTAGGTTTTTTAATTTCTTTACTTGGGGAAACAGTAGGAAATTATGTTAGCTTTAAAGTTTATAAAAAAGGATTAAAGAAAGGTATAGAAGAAAAATTTTCTAAATATAAGGTTTTAGAAAAGATAAAAAACAGCAGTGGAAATAAATGTGCATTTCTTATATTAGAAGGAAGGATAATTCCTTTTGTACCATCAGGAATAGTAACGCTTGCTGCAAGCTTAAGTAGTATAGATGATTTTAGATATACTTTAGCTACATGTATTGGAAAAATTCCATCAATAGGCTTAGAAGTTCTTGTAAGCTATGGAGTTCTTTCGTCAGGAGCAAAAGGAGTGCAAGCTCTTTTAGGTATTGGAGGAGCATATTTAATTTATAAGACTATTAAAAAGAATAAAAAGAAAGGAACCGATTAAAGTTCCTTTATGCAAACAGGCTCAGGTAATGGTATTTCATTTAAGAAACTATTAATTGAGCCATCTTTATTTAAAGTAAAGATAGAAAGTGAATCTTTTAAGCTATTACAACAAATAAGTCTATTATTTTTAGAAACCCAAAAATCTCTAGGAACATTAATAGATGGATGATTAAAGTTTTGGATTAATGATAAAGTATCATCCTCTAAAATCTTGAAAATAGAAATAGTATTTGTTTTTCTTTCAGCCGTATATAAAATTCCATTACGAATATGGATAGCTGAAGCTTCAAAAATTTCTGAATCACCAAGAGGTGAATATTCTTTTAAAATTTCAAAAGTATTTATATCTACTAAAATAATATTATTACTTCCTTCAGTTAAAACATACATAAAGTGGTCTTTAAAAACTAAATGTCTAGGTTTAGAGTTTTTATCTAAAATAAGAGTTTCTATTAATTCTAAGGAATTGAAATCATAAATATAAATAGTAGAGTTTTTCATATCAACTAAAAATAATTTATTATCATAAACAGAAGAATAGTGAAGGTTACTATTTGGAATGTTTATTTTTTTTACTAAGCTTAAAGAAAAATCAGGATTTATCTTATAAAGAATAAATAAACCATCATGATAGTTTGAAGCTAAAACAAAATCCTTATAAATATTTATAAAACATGGTGAACAAGAAAAATCATCAGATTTATCTAAAGGAATTAAAGAATTATCCTCTAGTCTAAAAAGAACAACTCCCCCTGAAGAATGGTCTCCATGAGAGCATGCAATAAGGTTATCTTTTACATGAAGAAAGGTTGGGTTATTAAGGTGGAAAGCTTTAGAAAAAAAGCCCTCGCCTTTTTCATCTATAGTTAAAAAGTAGAGTCCTTTGCTATATTTTTTGGTATAGGTTCCAATTAAAAAATGAGAATCCATAAAATGCCTCCTAATATAAGTTACGTTAAAATTTGTTATATACATATATTATACCATTAAAAAGGTAAAAAAATAAATTTCCCTTTTATATCCATTTATGGTTATAATGTTATATGAAAGATTTTATATAATAAAAGGGAGGAAAAGTTATGCCACTTAAAATACCAAGAGATTTACCAGCATATAAAGTTTTAACTAAAGAAAATATTTTTGTAATTAATGAAAAAAGAGCAGAAAATCAAGATATTAGACCATTAAAAATAGGAGTATTAAACTTAATGCCAATGAAAATAGAAGCTGAAAATCAAATTTTAAGGCATTTATCCAATACTCCAATACAAGTAGACATAAGACTTATAAAAACAGAAAGCTATAAATCTCAAAATACATCAAAAGACCATTTAGATAAGTTTTATTCTTCTTTTGAAGATATTAAAAATGAAAAATTTGATGGACTGATAGTAACAGGAGCACCAGTTGAACATATGGAATTTGAAGAGGTTACTTACTGGGATGAATTAAAAGAGATAATGGAGTGGAGCAATGAAAACGTATATTCCACCTTGCATATCTGCTGGGGGGCACAGGCAGGACTATATTATCATTACAACATAAAGAAAAAATCCTTAAATGAAAAAAAGTTTGGAATATTTAGTCATTATGAAGTAGAAAAAAACGATAAGCTTTTAAGAGGCTTAGATGATATATTTTATGCACCACACTCAAGACATACAGAAGTATCTAAAGAAAGTATATTAAAAGATAAAAGATTAAAAATACTATCAGAATCTAAAGAAGCAGGAGTTTTTATAGTAAGAGATTTAGAATATAGAAAAATTTTTATAACAGGACATTTAGAATACGATAGAGATACTTTAAGAAATGAGTATATAAGAGACTTAGAAAAAGGCCTAGACATAAAAATGCCAGAAAACTACTTTAAAAACAATGAAATAGATGAACCTCTTCCAGTTACATGGAGAGGAACTGCAAATATAATATTTAGTAATTGGCTTAATTACTGTGTTTATCAAAATACACCATTTGATATTTTAGAAATTAGTAACTAGTAATTAGAAATTAAAAATGAAAAATTAGGAGGAATCCCAAGGGGTTCCTTTAAAGTTAGGAGAATTTTGGAGGGAGAGATATGAGGAAGGTGGTACTTAAAAGTACATTGAATACAAGGGACTTAGGAGGATATCTTTTAAATTCAGGGGATAAAACATTAGAAAGAGCTTTTATTCGTAGTGATGCACCACTTAATTTATCAGAAGAGGATATTAATGTGTTATTGGAAAATAATATTAAAACTATCATAGATTTAAGGAGTGATAATGAAGCTAATAGGAAGCCTTATACTATTATGAAACATAAGGAGTTTAATTATTATCATTGTGAAATATTTGGAGGAGGAAAAGTTCCTGAAAGTGGAAAACTTGTACCAATATCATATTTTGATATGATAGATGAACAGAAATCTATATATAACGTTATGAAGATTTTAGCAAATGCAAAAGAAGGAGTAATTTATCATTGTGCAGTAGGTAAGGATAGAACAGGAGTTATTTCAGCCCTTTTACTATTACTTGCAGATGCAAGAAGAGAAGAAATTATTATTGATTACACAACTTCTTGGGATAGGTTAAAGAAAGAATTAATTGAATATTGTAATAGATGTGAGAGTGTAAATTTAGATATTGTAACACCAAAGAGAGAGTATATAGAACAGTTTTTGGACATGTTTCATAAAAAATACAACAATGTAGAAGAATATCTAAAAAAAATTGGGCTAGAAGAAAATGAAATTTTAATGTTAAAACAAAAACTGAAAAAATAGAGTGGTGAATAATTAAAAGGCTAAAATTAAAAATGAAGAATTAAGGAGAATCACAAAGATTTTTTTGTTAAAGTGGTTAGATGAGGGAATGATGAAAAAAGAGTATTTAAAGATAGAAAATATTCCAGCAATTTTATGGGGAAACAATTCAGATAGTGTATTTATAGCAATACACGGAAATATGTCAAATAAAGAAGATGAAGTTATAACTATATTTGCAGAGCAAGTTACAAAATTAGGTTATCAAGTGATTAGTTTTGACTTGCCAGAGCATGGGGAACGAAAAAAAGATAAAGAATTATGTAAAGTGCAAGAGTGTGTGAATGAACTTAGTTTAGTTATGAATTACATAAAAAAACAATGGAAAAATATTAATTTGTTTGCATGTAGTATGGGTGCATATTTTAGCTTATTAGCATATAAAGATGAAAAAATAAAGAAAACATTATTTCTTTCACCAGTTGTAAATATGGAAGTAATTATAACTAATATGATGAAAGAGTTTAATGTAAGCCAAAGAGAACTAAAGAATAAGCAAACCATAAAAACACCTATAGGACAAAATTTATATTGGGATTACTATTGCTATGTGAGAGATAATCCAATTAAAAAATGGGCGAATTTAACTAGCGTACTATATGGTTCAAGAGATGAATTATGTGAACCAAAAATTATATTTAGATTTATAGAAAAATTTAAATGCGATATAACTGTAATGAATGACAGTGAGCATTATTTTCATACGCAAGAGCAATTGGAATTTTTTGAAAAATGGTTATTAAAGAAAATAGATGGTGATATGAAGTAAAATTATTTATAAATAGTAAGGAGATATTTATGGAATTATGGGATGGGTATAATGAGAAAGCAATTAAAGTTGGAGTTGATTTAGTTAGAGGAGATAAAATAGAAGAAGGGGTATTTCATGCTATAGTTGTAATTATTATTTGTCATAAGGATGGAACTTATTTATTAATGCAAAGAGATTGGAATAAAATGAAGTTTCCAGGTTTATGGGAAGCAGGTGCAAGTGGGTGTGTTTTAAAAGGAGAAAGTTTTATAAATGCGGCGAAAAGAGAGCTAACTGAGGAAACGGGAATAGTAGCACAAAATTTAAAACTAATTTATAGCCATATTAATAGAGAAATCAATGCACTTTATAAGGTGTTTTTATGCAATTGCAATATTGATAAAAAGGATATTACATTGCAAAAAGGAGAAACTATCGACTTTAAATGGATTTCAACAAAAGAATTAGTCAAATTATTAAATTCTAAAAATTTTACTAATCCATCGCCAAAGAAATTATTAAAGCATATAATGGAAAATTCATAGATGATAAAAAAGTTTAAAAAGCATAAAAGTAAATTAATAGAGAAGATTAGCTGTGGAGAGAAAAAAGTTATAGTAAAATAATTTTTTTGAAATATATGAAAAAGTACTAC
>NZ_JBOFRG010000310.1:0-10133 GCF_051650885.1 Clostridium sp. | reverse complement strand
TAATTTAGCATCTACAATAGCTATGGCATTTGATGAGTGTATCCCAATACCATCAACAAGAGAGTATGTTGAAAAATCAGTAGATAGAACAACAAGATGGCTTAAAAGATGTAAAACTGAAATGGATAGATTAAATTCACTGCCAGATACTATAAATAAAGAACAAATGTTATTTGGAATAAACCAAGGGGCAACATTTAAAGATATTAGAATAGCACATGCAGAGGAAATTAAAAAATTAGATTTAGATGGATATGCTATAGGTGGTCTTGCAGTAGGGGAAACTCATGAAGAGATGTATGAAACTATTGATGCAGTAGTTCCACATTTACCAGAAGATAAGCCAATATATTTAATGGGAGTAGGAACACCGGAAAATATTTTAGAAGCTGTAGAGCGTGGAGTAGATTTCTTTGACTGTGTACTACCAGCAAGAAATGGAAGACATGGGCAAGTATTTACTAAGGATGGAAAGATAAACTTAATGAATGCTAAATTTGAATTTGATGAAAGACCAATAGATGAAGGGTGTCAATGTCCAGCTTGTAAAAATTATACAAGAGGATATATAAGACATTTATTTAAAGCAAAAGAAATGCTAGCTATGAGACTTACAGTACTTCATAATTTATATTTCTACAATAAATTAATGGAAGATATAAGAGAAGCGATTGATAATGATTCATTTAAAGAATTTAAAGCGGCTAAATTACAAGCTTGGAATAAAAAATAGATTTGACAAATAAAAACAAAAAAAGTAGACTATTCTTTAAAGAGTTAAACTTATAGAAAAATGAATGGAGAGGATTTTAGATGCACGGAATACTTTTAAACATAATACCAATAGTAGTAATATTTGCGCTATTCTGGTTTATGATACTTTTACCAGAAAAGAAAAGAAAGAAAAAATATGGAGATATGATGAGCTCATTAAATGTTAATGACGAAGTTATGACTAGAGGTGGAATTATTGGGAAAATAATTCAAATGGATGAGCAACATGCTATAATAGAAACTGCAGGAAAAACAAGACTTAAGATATTAAGAAATGCCATAGCAGAAAAGATACAAAAAGGAACAGATAAAGAAATGTAAATTTCTTTATGTGATAAAAATAAACTTAGTGGTTGAACTGCTAAGTTTATTTTTTTACATTTAGTAACGAAAAAATTAAAAATATTTTAATTATAAATATTTAATATTAAAAACATATAAAAAATATCATAAAACTGTCATTTTCTTTATAAATTAAAAATGTTATGATATAATCAAAATGGATTAATATGAGAACAACTATCTCTATTTTATAAAATGAAAATTATAGAATAATATGTTAGTTAGTTGGAGAAAATATGAATTGATAAAAAATGACAAAGGGGGATGAAGATGAAGTCCAAAGGTAAAAGATCGGCTAAAGGTAAAAGTTCAGCTATATTTATAATATGTACTTTAGCAATCATTATTCTGGCTTTTGTATGCTTCAAAGGAGTTACAATAGGCGGATGGCAGGTTAAATCTTTTAACCAAACAATAACTAGAGGTCTTGATCTACAAGGTGGAGTTTCAGTGCTTCTTCAAATAGAAGAACCGGAAGTAAGCCATGAAGATTTAGAAAAGACTAAAGATTTAATAGCTCTTAGAGTTAATAAGTTAGGTGTTGCTGAAACAGTAGTAACAACAGAAGGAAGCAACAGAATATTAGTTAGTATTCCAGGAAAGTATGATTCACAATCAATTGTAAAAACATTAAGTCAAACAGGAAACTTAACTTTTGTAGGACCAGATGGAAAAACAATCTTAACTGGAAAGGATGTTGAAAAAGCATCAGCACAAATTGACCAACAAACAAATCAACCAGTTGTATCTTTAAAGTTTACAAATGAGGGAACTAAAGCATTTGCAGCAGCAACAGGGAAATTTATTGGTCAAAAAATAGCAATAAAAATGGATAATGACACATTAACTGATCCAACTGTTCAAAGTCAAATAAATGATGGGGCAGCAGTAATAACAGGAAGTGGAACTATTCAAGAAGCACAAAATTTAGCAGGACTTATAAATTCAGGAGCATTACCAGTTCCAATTAAAGCAGTCTCACAACAAACAATAGGAGCTCAACTTGGAGGTTCAGCATTACCATCAGCAGTAAAAGCAGGTGTTATAGGAGTAGGATTAGTATTCTTATTTATGATACTTTATTATAGAGTGCCAGGTGTTATAGCATGTATTGCATTAACACTTTACATTACATTAGTATTGTTAGCTTTTGTTGAGATAGGTGTAACATTAACTCTTCCAGGAATAGCAGGACTACTCTTAACCATAGGTATGGCAGTTGATGCAAATGTCTTGATTTTTGAAAGAACAAAAGAAGAACTTTCAAGAGGGATAAGTCCAAGTGCAGCAATTAAAAGAGGATATAAAAATGCTATGTCTTCAATAGTAGATTCAAATATGACTACTATAATAGCAGCTTTAATTCTATATTTCTTTGGTTCAGGTTCAGTAAAAGGATTTGCAATAACTTTAATGATTGGTATTGTAATTAGTTTATTTACTGGATTATTAGTAACTAAATTCTTCTTAGATTTAGGTTATGAAATGGGAATCTTAAGAAAATTAGGTGCATTTAGAGTTAAGAAGAAGGAGGTAAAAGAAAATGCTTAAAATAATTGACAAATGGAAATTGTGGTTTTCTTTATCTCTAATCGTAATAGTAGTTGGAATTGGATTTGGAATTGCTCATAAAGGATTAAATTTTGGAATAGATTTTAAAGGTGGAACACAAGTTATATTTAACTTAGGTGATGGATATAATAAAGCACAAGCTGATAAAATAGTTTCAGAATATGTAAATGATGCAAGTACAAATACTGTAAATAACAATGAATATGAAATAAAATCAGCAAAGCTTACATCAGCAGAAGTAAATGAAATTTATGCTAAATTCAAAACAGAATTTAAAGTTGGAGATAATGCATTAGTATCTCAAAGTGAGATAGGTGCAGCTATTGGAAATGAAATGACTTATAAATCAATAGCAGCATTATTGATTTCATTCTTATGTATGTTGGTTTATATTGCAATAAGATTTGAATTTAAATTTGGAGTTGCAGCATTAATTGCATTAGTTCATGATATAGCTATAACAGTAAGTGTGTATGCTATATTTGATATAACAGTAAACTCACCATTTATAGCAGCAATTCTTACAGTTGTAGGATACTCTATGAATGATACAATAGTTATATTTGATAGAATAAGAGAAAATTCAAAATATATTAAGAGAAGTTCATCAAGAGAAGTTGCAAATAGAAGTGTAACTCAAACGATGTCAAGATCTATAAATACTACACTTACTACGCTTATAACAATAGTAGCGGTAACAATATTTGTTCCAAGTGTACGTGATTTTTCATTCCCTCTTATTATAGGGATAGCATCAGGAGCTTATTCATCAATCTTTATAGCTTCACCAGTATGGGTAATGCTTAAAGATAGATCAATTAAAAAAGGTAAAACAAAGCCTAAGAAAAAAGTGGATGCTGAAATCTTACCTTAGAAAAGAGACAAAAAAGTCTTAAAATTTAAATTTTAAGACTTTTTTTCTATTTTTAGAATAAATATTTGTAAAATCTTATGTTTTCACTTATAATATTATTGTTTTCTAATTTTGTAGAGGAGAGAATAAGTATGCGAAAGTTTTGGGAGAGCATATATTGCCGAAACTATATAACAGGATATAATCCTTTTATATTAAAAGATATGAATAAGGCCATAGAAACTCTTAGAGAAGCTATTAATAATAGAAGAAAAATAGTTATATATGGGATAAATACTGTAGACTGCATTTGTGCAATTGCTTCCTTAAGCTTAGTACTAAAATACTTAAATGCAGATGTAGAATATATAATTCATGATGATGAAAGAAAAAATGATAAAATAGATAAAGAAGATATAAAAGAAAAAGTTGATTTTCTTGGTGCAGATTTATTGATTACCCTTGGAATAGATATAATCTCTTTAGAAATTGCAGATTTTTGTAAAAGTTTAAATATTGATTTAATAGTTTTAGAAAATTGTGAAACAGATTTAAAAAGAAATTATACATATGTTAATCCAAGTCAAAAAATTTGTCAGTATAGATACAAAGATATTTCTATGTCTATCTTAACATTTAAGCTTATGCAAGGAATTGCCATATACTATAATATGAAAAGTATAAATAAATATTTAGACTTAATTTTTATTGGTACAAGGTGGTATAATAAAGGCATAGAAGATTTATCAAGTGAGTATATTATTATTTTAAAAGAAGGAAGAAAAATTTTAGACAATACAAACAATATTGGGTTAAAATCGATTATACAGTATACAGGTGCTAAAGAAGAAATTATAAAAATTGAGGAAATTATAGGGTTTATAACACCAACTATAAGTGCAGTTGGAAAAATTAATAATGGAAGAATTATATTAGAACTTCTAACTACAAGAGATGAAGATAGAGCAACTCAGATAGTGAAGTATTTACATAATATCAATAAATTAGGGGAGGAATAAAAAATGAATTTAAAAGATAAAATAGAAATAATAGAAAATTTTCCAAAGGAAGGAATAAGCTTTAAGGATATAACTACATTAATTGCAGATGGTGAGGGCTTAAGAGCATCAGTAGATAAAATAGTAGAACATTTAAAAGATAAAAACGTAGATTTAGTTGTAGGTCCAGAAGCAAGAGGATTTATATTTGGAGTTCCAGTAGCGTACGCTTTAGGAGCAGGATTTGTTCCAGTAAGAAAGCCAGGTAAATTACCAGGAGAAACAGTAAGTGTAGAATATGCATTAGAATATGGAACTGATACATTACAAATTCATAAAAATGCAATTAAAAAAGGACAAAGAGTTGCAATTGTTGATGACCTTTTAGCAACAGGAGGAACAATTGAAGCAGTTGCAAAACTTGTAGAAATTGCAGGTGGAGAAGTTGTATCTATGGACTTTGTAATAGAATTAACAGAACTTCATGGAAAAGATAAATTAGAAAAATATGATGTTATGTCATTAGTTAAATATGATATTTAACTTATTGAAAATATACATTATATAAGATATAATGATAGTTAAGAGTATGGCTGGTTTTATTAACCAGCCTTTGATTTTAAATTTTTCTAATTGAAATTATATTTAAGGGAGCGAATCCTATCATGATAGATAAGTTAATTAAAGAAATAAATAAAAATTGTCATAATGTTGATATTGACAGAATTGTTGAAGGGTTTAGATTAGCGGAAAAAGCTCATGAAAATCAATTGAGAGTTTCAGGAGAGCCATATATAACTCATCCAATTGATGTTGCAATTATACTTGCTAAGCTAGGTATGGATACAGATACTATTTTAGCGGGGCTTCTTCATGATGTTGTTGAAGATACAGATTGTACATATGAAGAAATAAAAGAACAATTTGGAATAGAAGTTGCAAACTTAGTTGATGGGGTAACTAAACTAGGAAAAATAAAATATAAAACTAAAGAAGAACAACAAGCAGATAATGTTAGAAAAATGCTTCTTGCAATGGCAAAAGATATTAGAGTTATAATTATAAAACTTGCAGATAGACTTCATAATATGAGAACGCTTAAATACATGTCTAAAGAAAAAAGAAAGATAAAAGCAAAAGAAACTTTAGAAATTTATGCACCCCTTGCACATAGACTAGGAATGTCTAAAATAAAGTGGGAACTTGAAGATATATCTTTTAGATATTTACATGAAGAAGAGTATTATGATTTAGTTTCAAAAATTGCAGAAAAAAGAGTTGAAAGAGAAGAGTACATTTCTTCAATTGTTGAAGACTTAGGAAAAAACTTAGAAAATGCAGGAATTGATGCAGATATTGATGGAAGGCCAAAACATTTTTATTCGATTTATAGAAAAATGGTTAAAAAGAATAAAAATATAGAGCAAATTTTTGATTTAACAGCAATTAGAGTATTGGTAAATTCAGTAAAGGATTGTTATGGTGTTCTTGGTATAGTTCATACTATATACAAACCTATTCCAGGAAGATTTAAAGACTATATAGCAATGCCAAAGCCTAATATGTACCAATCATTACATACAACAGTAATTGGTCCACAAGGAAAAACTTTTGAGATTCAAATTAGAACTTTTGAAATGCATAAGACAGCAGAATACGGAATAGCTGCACATTGGAAGTATAAAGAGGGTTCAGAAGAAAATAAAGAAATGAATTTTGAAACAAAGCTTGCATGGCTTAGAGATATGCTAGAGTGGCAAAAAGAGACGGCAGATGCTGAAGAATTCATGGAAGGCTTCAAAATAGATTTGTTTTCAGATGAAGTATTTGTTTTTACACCAAAAGGAGTAGTTATAAATTTACCAAGTGAATCAACGCCAATTGATTTCGCATATAGAATACACACGGATATAGGAAATAGATGTATAGGTGCAAAGGTAAATGGTAAAATAGTTCCTCTTGACTATAAGTTTAAAACAGGTGAAATTGTAGAAATAATAACATCAAAGATTGCACATGGACCTAAGATGGATTGGCTTAATATTGCAAAAAGCAATCAAGCAAAAAGTAAAATACGACAATGGTTTAAACGTGTAAAAAGAGAAGAAAATATTTCAAATGGAAGAGAAACGTTAGAAAAAGAATTTAGAAAGTTAAATATTCCATTTACATTAATAAATAAGGCTATAAATAGTGAAAAATTACAAAAAAAATATAATATTCATACAACTGATGAACTTTATGGTGGGATTGGAATTGGAATAATAAATGCTAATTCTTTTTCAAATAAAGTTAAAGAAGAATTTATTAAAGTTCAAGAAAAGCAAACTAAAGAAACAGTAGAAAAAAATATAGAAGAACATATATCAAAAAATAGTACTAAAGCAGAATCGAAAGATTACGGAGTTACAGTAAAGGGACTTAGTAATATTATGGTGAGGTTTGCAAAATGTTGTAATCCCGTTCCAGGAGATGAGGTTCTTGGATATATTACAAAAGGTAGGGGAGTTTCTGTTCATAGAAAAGATTGCTCAAATATAAAAGCACTTTTAGAAAGTGAGCCAGAAAAAATATTAGAAGCAAGTTTTGGTGAGGATAAAAAATCTGCATATATAGCAGAAGTTCAAATAAAAGCAGAAGATAGGCTTGGAATTTTATCAGATTTAATGGTAATAATTAATGAGTCAGGTCTTATATTAACATCGTTAAATGCAAATTCAGCAAAAGCAAATGTTGCATTTATAAATTTGAAAGTAAAAATTAAATCAATAGATCAATTAAAAGAACTTATAAAGAAAATGAGGCATATATCTGGAGTGATAGATGTTTATAGAATGAATAGTTAGTGAAAGAGGGCATAAGCTATGAGAGCGGTAGTACAAAGAGTTTCAAAATCAAGTGTTTCTATAGATGGTGAAATTGTAGGAGAAATAGGAAAAGGCTTAAATATTTTAGTTGGAATAAAAGAAGATGATACTTTAGAAGATTTAAAATATATAAAAGACAAGATGTTAAACTTGAGAATTTTTGAAGATGAGATGGGCAAAATGAATTATTCTGTAAAAGATATTAAGGGCGAAGTTTTGATAATATCTCAATTTACTCTTTATGGTGATTGTAGAAAAGGTAGAAGACCAAGTTTTTCTACAGCAATGACACCTAGTAAAGCAGAAATTTTGTATGAAGAATTCTTAAAAATGGTAAGGGAAGAAATCTACATTCAATGTGGAAAATTTGGTGCAGATATGAAGGTTTCTATAAATAATGATGGACCAGTAACTCTTTTACTAGAAAGTAGCAAAGAATTTTAAGGAGGCGTTTTAATATGCAAATAGAAAAAATAATAACAGGATTATATGAGGAAAATACCTATTTATTAATAGATGAAAACACAAAGTTTTGTGCAATTGTTGATCCAGGAGATGAAGAAGAGAGAATAATTGAAAAAATTGAAAATTTACAAATAAATCCTAAGTTCATTATACTTACACATGCTCATTTTGATCATGTTGGTGCAGTAGAGGCATTAATGAAAAAATATAATATTCCTTTTTATATGCATAAGAATGAAGAAGAGTATGTAGAAAAAGATAGCACTGTATTTGGGAACTTGAAAAAAGCTGATAAGTTTGTAAATGAAGGTGATGAAATAGCTTTAGGAAATACAGTGATAAAGGTTATTCATACGCCAGGACATACAAAAGGTGGAGTATGTTATTTAGCAGATAACAAACTTATATCAGGAGATACATTATTTAATGGTTCAGTAGGAAGAGCGGATTTTCCAGGTGGAAATATGAGTGAACTATTAAGTGGAATAAATGAAAAATTATTTACTTTAGATTCAAATATTGAAGTTTATCCAGGACATGGACCAAAGACAACTATTGGATATGAAAAAAACAATAATCCATTTTTCCGAATGTAAGGAGATAAAATGAAGATAAAATTAAATGAATTAAAATATAGAATTGATGTATATAATATATTTAATATTTATTTTCCTTTAGAGATATTAGAGTTTGTATCAGAAGAAGAAAAGGCAGACTATACTGTTACTATATCTTCTTCTGAGATTATAGTTGAAGAAGAAAATTTAAAATTTAAAAAAGAAATTACTGAAGATTTAAAGTGGACTTTGAAGAAATTTTTATTTGAAATTTTAAAAGAAAAAACTAAAAAAAATTATCCATGGGGAATATTAGTAGGAATAAGACCATCTAAGATAGCATTAAAGCTTTTAAAAGAAGGTAAAACTGAAAATGAAATAATAGAAATATTTAAAGAAAATTATTTAGCTAGAGAAGATAAGGCAAGGCTATGTATAGAAGTTGCTAAAAGAGAGGAAGAATTCGTAGAAAGTGAAAAGGATGAAATTTCTGTTTATATAGGAATGGCTTTTTGCCCTACTAGGTGTGTTTATTGTTCATTTTCTGCAAATCCAATTAAAAGTAACAAGTCCTTAGTAAATCCTTATTTAGACGCGTTAAGGAAAGAAATAAAAGAGCTTGGAAAGTATATAGATGAAAAAAAGCTAAAAATTAAAACTGTATACTTTGGTGGAGGAACTCCAACATCAGTATCAAATGAAGAGTTTGAAAAAATTATGAGTGAAATATATAATTCATTTGTAAGTAAAGAAAGTGTAATAGAATTTACCGTGGAATGTGGAAGACCAGATTCTATTACAAAAGAAAAATTAATGTCTATGAAAAAGTATAAAGTAGATAGAATAAGTATAAATCCACAAACTATGAATGATAAAACTTTATCCTTAATTGGAAGAGGACATGATTCGAAATCTGTAATACAAGCATTTAATTTAGCTAGAAGTTTGAAATTTGATAACATAAATATGGATATGATAATTGGGCTTCCAACAGAAGGTGTGGAAGAGGTACGACATACGGTAAGAGAAATTAAAAAGCTAAAGCCAGATAATTTAACTATTCATGGATTATCTTTAAAGAGAGGATCTATTATGCATGAAAAGTTTCTTCTTAAAAAAGGAATAGATGTTAAAGAACAAGAAGAAATTTTAGAAATGTTTAAAGAAAGTGAAAATTTAGCAGAAAATTTAAATTTAGAACCATATTATATGTATAGACAAAAAAATATGGTTGGAAATATGGAGAACTTAGGGTATTCTAAGAAGGGTGCAGAATGCATATACAATATTCAAATGATTGAAGAGAGACAAACAATCTTAGCATTAGGTGCAGATGGTGTTTCTAAAATTATAGATTATACTAATAAAAATAAACTTATTAGATATGCAAATGTTAAAGATGTTAGAGAATATGTAAAAAGAATTGATGAAATGATAGCAAAAAAGAAAAATATTTTAGATGCTATTTATGAATAAGGAGGAGTAAAGATGGAAATACAAGCACCAAAAGGTACCAAAGATATGCTTCCACAAGATGCATATAAGTGGCACTATGTTGAAAATATATTTAGAGAAATATCAAAGAATTTTGGTATTAAAGAAATAAGAACACCTGCATTTGAACATACAGAGTTATTCTTAAGAGGTGTTGGAGAAACTACTGATATAGTTCAAAAGGAAATGTATACTTTTAAAGATAAAGGTG
>NZ_JBOFRG010000309.1:0-3698 GCF_051650885.1 Clostridium sp. | reverse complement strand
ATCATACTCTTTTGATAATTCCCAAAATTCTTGCATTGGATACATATATCTTTCTCCACGTGAAGTTTTCATTTTTCCTTTTTTTAATCCATTTATATTTATTTCTAATGGCATTTCTAGTTTTTCAGCAGTCTTTAATATTTTTCTTGATGCTTTTTCAGCGTACTCGTCCCATTCCTTATACCCTAAGAAGAAAAGGTCTGGATGAGCTACATATTTAAAATATCCTTTTTCCATAGACTCTACTACAAAGTCTGAATATTTTTCAAGCATGTCTATATCTAAACCATGTCCAACATAACGCCATTCCTCTTTATATTTAAAGAAATGAACTCCTAAAATAAGATAATCTACCTTATATTCTTTTAGAAGTTCATCATAAAGCCATTCTATTTCTTCAAAGTATTCACACTCTAATCCCTTTTTAATAGAAATCTTATCTTCATATTCTAAAATTGCTTCATTTACTTCTCTAAAATATTCTGGAAGCTCCTCATAAAACATTCTTGACTTATCATCTATACCAAGAGTTGGATGGCACATATGGTCTGAAAGTCCTATTTCATCATATCCTTCTTCTATAGCTTTTTTTATGTAATCTTTCGCTTTTCCTATAGCATGCTTACATCTATAATTATGTGTATGATAGTTTGTCTTCATCTTTTTCTCCTCTGTATGTTTTTTCTTCATTATAACATATCCACTTTTCCATCTTTAATTTCAAAATTTACTGTAATATGATTTATAGTTCTTCATACTTTTCAAGAAAATAAAAAATTTCAAAGTTATATTATGGTATAATATAAGACATAAAAAACTATTAGGAGGTTATGAGAAATGGGATTAAAAGACTACTATCCAAAATATACATTAGAAGAGTTTTTAGATGAAGAAAATAACGTAACTTATCCTATTGAATATGTAGATGGCTATATATATGCTAAGTCATTTACTTCAATAGAACATAATACTATTATTAGCAATATTATGGCTGATTTAGTTTATTATTTGAAAAATAAACCTTGCAAAGCTTTTTCAGAACAAATAGAAGTTATAATGGGGAAAGATCGTGTAAAGCCAGATATCTTTGTAGTTTGTATGGAAAATGATGAATTTAAAACTAAAGGTCAATCATTTTTAACTATACCTACAGTAATTTTTGAAGTAGTATCTAAATCAAATTCTACTTTAGACACCATAGTTAAAATGGAGTTATATGCTAAATTTGGAGTTAAAGAATATAACCTAGTCTATCAAGAAGGCTATATCCAACAATATAAGCTAACTGAAGAAAACACCTATTATTTAAATAAATCCTATGATCTAAGAGATGAATATAATAGTATTGAACTAACAGATTTTAAATTAAGTATCAAAGATGTATTTGATTTTTTATAAATAACACAATATTTTACTAAAGCCCTTAACGGCTAAAAAGTTAAGGGCTTTATTTTTTATTAATACTATCTCTTAATTCCAACTACTTTTTATTACTTCAACAGCATATCCATCTGGGTCTGTTACAAAGTAATAATGTGGTTTTTCTCCTGGAAGCCCTTTTAAATCTGTTACTTTATATCCTAAAGCTATATGCTTTTCTCTTAAAATTTCTATATCTTCTACACCTATTGCTATGTGACTAAAACCATTTCCAAGCTCATATGGTTTTTCTACATCATAATTATAAGTCAATTCTATTTCATAGTTTCCTTCTTCATTTGATAAATATACTAATGTAAATTTATAATCTGGAAAATCTTTTCTTCTAGTTTCTATAAGTCCTAATGCCTCTTTATAGAATTTTAATGATAATTCTAAATCTTTAACTCTTATACAAGTGTGTAACATTTTTACCTTCATTTTCTCTCCTCCTAAAATTTAATTTCTTTATTTAATTTTATCACAATTTCTTTTTTAATATTACATTAAATCCACTTAATAAAAACTCTAGCTAAAATAATTTTAACTAGAGTTTTTTTATTAAATATATTCTTTTTCAGTAAATGTACAATATCCTAACATATCACATTCTTCTTTCATTTTCTTAAAGTCTTCTTCTTTAATACTTTCCATTGCAGTTGGGTAAAGAATGTAGTTTTCTTTAAATATATGATCTCTTAATTCAAATACTATATCTTTTGAAATGCTTGAAAATCTTTCTTTAAAATCTTCTAAGCTTAAGTATTTCCATACTGTACATAACTCTTTTAATTCTCTTTTCTTTGCTCTAAGACTTTCATGCTCTAATCTCATTACTCTTGTTGGTCCTGTTATTTCTAATGCTTCTAATTTTTTAAATAACACTTCCTCTTCTCTTTTATGATGTGGCTCTGCATTTAAAAGACTTACTGCAAGGCTTCTTCCTAAAGCTATCTTTTCTTCATCAAACTTATCTAAAACTTCTATTTCCTTAGATAATGAATCTATCTTATCTAATACTTTTAAAATCTCATTATGCTCTCTTATAAATGCATATAAAACATGACCTCTTCCTATTTTCTTTTCTAAACTTTCAAGCTCATCTTTTAAAATCTCCATATGAATATCACAAAGATGTCTAAGTTCATTTGGATTCATACCATCTTCTATAAGAGTTTGCTCTGCCATTGATATTTCCAAAGGACTTATATTTTTCACAAGCTCTATTGCAGTTTCACGAAGTTCTGGTGTAAGCTCCTCTGTATTCAATCTTCTTAAAAGCATAGTTAATTTTTCTAATTTCTTCTCATTTATTTTTTCGTTATTATTTATATCTAAAACTTTTTTCATAGTTAATTCCTTCTTTCATTTATCTTATGAATTAATTATAATCCTACAAAAAAAAGTTTTATGTAACATATGTTACCTTAATATGTTATGTTGTTTTCTCTTGCATATTCATTATACTTTTCTAAGAAATCATGTTGTGTTAAATTACCCTCAAAAATATATTCCGTTCCACCAGTCTTTTTATTTTCCACCTCATAGCTTGTGTATCCAGGTAATATTTTCTTCTCTCTTATCAGATAATCTTCTTTAGTTGTTCCATCTCTTTTTGTAAAAAATTCTATTGCCATCTCTTCTGTATACGTCTTATCTGCTTCTGCTTTTTCTTCAAAATTTTCAATTCCAAATACATATGCATCTTTCTCAAATTTACTTGCTAAAGCATACCCATACATATATGCGACTGCATCTTTTTGTGATATTCTCTTAGCTTTCAGTCCTGTTGGATCATTATCTATTTTTATAGTTAAATTATCATCACCCTCAATAGTTATATCAACAACTTTTCCAAGCTCATGACTTGTTATTATTCCGTCTTCATCATAGTTATCTATTACTTTTATCATATTTGCTTTTTCATCATATGTCATATTGTCCATAAGTCCAACAAACGACCCTCCCTCTGGTCTTAATGTGTAGAAATATTGCGTTTTCTCTGCCTTCTTAAATATCCAAATTCCTGAATCAATAAGCCAGTATCCTTCTAAAAATTCTCTTTTTTCTTCTACTAATGCTTTTAATCTTTCTTCCTCTTCTTTTTCTTTAATTTTCAGTTTTTCTCTTAACTCTTCTCTAGCTTCTTTTCCTTCTAAAGTTTCTAATTTCCCATTTAAATTTCTTAGCTCATCTCTTGCATTATCAAAATTCTTTTCATCTATATAATTTTCTGTCTCTACTATTTTCACAAGATCTTTTTGTATTTTTATTACCTC
>NZ_JBOFRG010000308.1:0-2016 GCF_051650885.1 Clostridium sp. | reverse complement strand
AAGGCTTGGATCTATTGCAGTTTCAAAAATCATTTCTATAGATTTTTCTCCCATAAAAATTGCCATAAATCCATATGCAATAAAAAGAATTCCTCCAACTACAAGATTCACTAAAACCATTGGCATAGAAAGGTACTTTTTAATTTCATTTCTTACTAGAGAATGAATCACTCCAGTTTCTTTTTGCTTTGTCATTTTAAAGTTATTTTTTCTATTTGTTTCTAAAAGTCTACTATTTATTTTTAAATATAACTTATCTACTATAAGCACAAAAGTTGCAAAAACTATAATTGATACTCCTATAAAGACTATCATTGATACTATATTTCCATTTATTAAAGACTGAATATAGAAATTATTTAAAGGATATATAGCCGAATATACATCTGTCATCTTTGAACTTGTTTGCATTATATTAGTTATAAATTCCTCTCCTACAAGCATAGGGAAAAACATCATAAATAAGATAAATGCTAAAAACATACCTATAGTTATAAAGTTTCTGTATCTAAATCTACTACTTACATAAAGTAGTAATGACCCAATAAGTGTTGCTATTGCTGTTGGAACTAAAGGAATAAAAAACATTAAAATTATTCCTCGTACTAAGAATAGGCTATCTACACTAGGTGCATTTAAATAATATAAGACCAAGCTTGGAACTATAAATACTGCTGTCATTAAGAAAGTTGGTAAAACAATATTTATAACTTTAGCTACTATAATGCTCTTTTTATTTAGAGGCATTGATGTTAGCAAACTAAAATCTTTCCCTCCAAATATAGCCCCTGCAAGCTTTATTATCCCAAGACCTAGTATAGCTAATGTACAAGATAGAAGCCCCATACTTAAAGCTACATCTCCCTGCCCCATCTTTGCCGCATCTTCCATAAGCATACTGTTAAGCATCCATGATAACCATATAAAATAAACACTCAAAACTATTCCAAGTAATATTTTCCCTATAGCATTTTTACCCTTTACAATATTATTTATATTATAAGAATTTAAAAAATCATATTTAACTAAACTAAAAAATCTACTCATCTTCTTCTAGCTCCATAAATATTTTCTCAAGAGAGCTGTCACCAACAATTTTCTTTACTTCTCCACTTGCAACTAGCTGTCCCTTTTTTATTATTGCAACTTTATCACAGATTTTTTCTGCAACTTCTAGAACATGAGTTGAAAAGAATATTGATGAACCTTCCTTGCATATCTCTTTCATAATTTCCTTTATTTTATGTGAAGCCACAGGATCAAGACCTACAAATGGCTCATCTAAAATTAAAAGCTTTGGCTTATGAATTAATGCAGATATTAATACAAGCTTTTGCTTCATTCCATGAGAATATGATGATATCAAATCACCTAAAGCATTTGTTAGTTCAAATAGATCACCATATTTTTTTATAATATCTTCTCTATTTTCAACTTTAAATACATCTGATATAAAGTTAAGATACTGTATCCCTGTTAAATTTTCATAAATATCAGGATTATCAGGTACATACGCGATTATCTTCTTGCATTCGTTTGGATTTTCTTTAACTGATATTCCATTTACAAAGATTTCACCCTCTTCTACTTCTAAAATCCCAACTATAGCTTTTATAGTAGTTGTTTTTCCAGCTCCGTTATGACCTATAAATCCAAAAATTTCACCCTTTTCAATTTTTAAATTTAAATTATCTACTACTTTCTTCCCTTTTAAATAACTCTTTGAAAAATTTCTTATCTCAAGCATAATTCTCCCTCTCATTTCCATTTTTATTTGTTATATATAATATATAACAACCGTCCTAAACTTTCAACCATTTTTGTATTTTTTCAAACTTTTAATCAAAAAAATCTTGCACACACTATGGTGTACAAGATTTTCTTATTTTTTACTCATTAAAATTTCATTTCCTTTAGATAACGTAACTTTACCTACAAGAATATTTTCATTGTCTTCTTTTACTATTGTAATAGATGGCTTTGAATAATTGCCATATAAAACAGTAGAAAAGTTAT
>NZ_JBOFRG010000307.1:0-1689 GCF_051650885.1 Clostridium sp. | reverse complement strand
TACGATTTCCTTGAATTTTATTATGTAACTTTTTAATATTATGTCCAATAGCAAGTAAAACACTTTCAGCAAGCACATTTTGTTTACCTTTCGATAAAAATCTCCTGAAGCCCATATCTTGTTTTATTTGTGCAAAAGACCCTTCAGCTTGAATACTTCTATTCATTCTTAAAACACAACCTTCATCAGTTAAAATTCTTTCTAAATCAGCTTTTCTTTGACTATTGAACTTTTTTGCTGTTTCAAATTTTTTAGTTCTTTCTTCTAGTGGCTTTTTAGAATTATTTCCTTTTATACATTTAGATTTATGATTACAGTTACTACAATCTTCACATATATAAACAGTTTTTTCACTTACGTAACCTGTTTTAGATTTTCTAAATTTAATATCATCAACTGATAATTTTTTTCCGTTTAAACATGTATAAGTATCAGATATAGGGTTGTATTCCATATTTTCTATTTTCCCAATATCATTTTTAAATTTTCGTGTTTTAGATATTTCATAATTAGATGGTTTTATAAATGCTATTTGATTATTATTCTCTAAAAATGAATAATTTTCTTCACTTTCATAACCGGCATCCGCAACGATTTTTGAATACTTAAAATTTAGATGTTCTTCCATACTTTTTAGAAATGGAATTAAAGTAGTTGTATCTGTAGGTTGTGGTCCACTAGTAAGCCATGTAATATATTCTGAATCAACACCATGTTGTATATTATAGGCTGGTTTAAGTTGTCCATTCATCATATGATCTTCTTTCATTCTCATAAAAGTTGCATCTTCATCAGTTTTTGAATAACTATTTCGCTTACCACAAGTATATATTTTTTTAGTGTAATCTTTAATTTTTAAACTATACTCTTTAAGTGTTTCGATAGACTTTTGTATCGAACTTTTTCTTTTACCTTTTCCATGTACAAATTTTATTTCTTCTTGATCTTTTAATTTATATAATTGCCTTTTTAATTTTTTTATATCTTTCTGATGAATTTTACCATTGTAGGCTATTTTTATTCCGTACAATTCTTCACATTCTTGTACAAGGTCGGCTATCTTAATTAATAGTTTTTCTAAATTTTTTGTAACTGATTTTTTCCATACAAAAGAATATCTATTTGAAGCAGCTTCTATCTTAGTTCCATCTATAAAAATTGCTTCTCCAGAAATTTCTCCAATATTGTAAAGAAAATTAGTTACTTCCGCTAAAATCCTTTCAGAACATGGTGCAAAATGTAAACTTCTAAATCGTGCAAATGTTGAGTGATCCGGTGCGGAGCCTCCATTTAGAAGAAACATAAAATTAATGTCTCTATGACAAGCTAATTCCATTGAACGGGATGAGTATAAGCCACTCATATAAGCATAAATTACGATTTTAAGCAAATTCCTTGGTGAGACTTGATTTTCTTTTATTTTTGAATAAGTAGAATATAGATCAGCTAAATTAAGTTCCTCCACAAATTGATCTAATAGTCTTACCGAATCATTTACCGGAATCATAATATCAATATCAAATGGAAATTTCATTTGAATATTTTGTTGATTGATAGTATAATCTTTAAGTAAAATGTTGGTTTTAAGCATACAAACATTTTATCAGAATCCCTAACTTTTTCGAAGTTAGGGATTTGTTTTTTTGTATAAAAAAGGAACTGTGCACTACTTTTTAGTGCGACAGCCCC
>NZ_JBOFRG010000306.1:0-11585 GCF_051650885.1 Clostridium sp. | reverse complement strand
AAGTGGTTTATTAACAATAATTGGATCAATATATATGTCAATAAATATCAGATCTTCATCTGGAATCATTGCAATAATATTTGTATCTTCATATATGATATTTATGAATTTTAAAAATTGGACTAAAATTATAAGGTTCAAAAGCATGTTGGTAGCGTATGTATTATTTTATTATGGAATAGTGATTTTAAAAATACAATATATATTTTCTGATTTCATTATTGAAGTATTAGGAAAGGATTTAACATTTACAGGGAGAGTTGAACTGTGGGAAGTTGCAAAAGAATTAATAAAAAATAACAGTATAAAGGGGATAGGGACACAGTCAACTACAAATTTGATATATAGTGCTAAACAAGGAAAGTATTTAAGTTCTCATAATCAGATATTACAAAATATTATTGAAAATGGAATAATAATAATTCCAACAATTATTATTATTTTTTTTATTGTTAATAAAGTTATAGAAAAAGATAAAGAGATAGAATTAATAGCGTCTATAGGAATGGTGGGAATGTTGATTATATTATTTTCAGAAGCAATGGGGTTTTTTGATATATATGTGCTAGCTTCTATTACTTATAGTATTGGGACAATGAAAATAGATAAGCATAACTAATCGTTTTAAAAGTGAATATTTTTAAAAAGATAACAGAAAATTAGGAGGAGTGTGAATGAAATAACCTAAAAAGGTTAAGTTGTTCTCATGAAGATTGTAAATGCAAAAAATTAGGGGGGTAGAAAAACTAAGTTGCTTGTTTGTGAGTTTTCTTAAGGAATGGAGTTTTTCGCTATAGTTAAGTTTGAGGAGTGATAAGTGTAGAGCTAAAAAATATATGTACCCTAAGGTGTTGAGAGGTGTAATAAAGTAGTTATTTACTATTAAAGAACTTTCAAGATTTAAATTTTAAAATCTTGAGTTATAACGTTCTGATTTCGTTATTTTTGTATAATAGAACTTAAAATAATTAGAAAATCTATCAACTGTAGTTCTATATCGTATATATCCTATAATTTTATCAGTATTATACTTAGGACGGTTACAAGAACATTCTGTACCAGTATTAGAAGTCCTGAATGGAACTATATTTTTAGTTTATATAGCCTGTTAAATATTATTACCACAATTATTTAGTGTAAACTTCCTTAGCATATCTAATTTCAGAATGGAAAAGTTTCAAGTTGATTAGTATTAAATTTATTTTCAGGAAAATACTTTGGGATGTTATATTTGGTATTAGTTTCGATAGATGTGGAATCAGTAGAAATGATTGAGTTACTTAGAGTACTAAGATTGTGTAATTCTAGTAATTGTTAGAACATCTTTTAAAATAGAATTCTCAAAATCTTTAATATGAGGTTGAAAAATATTGTAAGATGGTAGTTTTTTAGTAATAAAAAATCCACATAATTATGCAAATTCAAGGTTGAAATTTAGAAAATTAAGTAATAGTGCAGTAATTTCTCTCAAATGTTCACAGTGTATCACATAAAAGATTTAATTAGAGGATATCAAGAGGAGCCTTTAGAATCTCTATTAGATTCAATAAATTCAGTGATGATAGATAAATTGATATTATCAAAAAGTTCTTGATAAAAATCAATGACCGGCTATAATGCAAATAAAGCAACTATATTAAAATTTTTTATTTATGCATCATTATGAATATTTCTGAAAGTGTAATTGATTATTCTATGTATTTGTAATTGGTTTTAGCAAAAAAGAGTAAAAAAATACTTAAAAATTTGAGTGATATAAAAGAATAAAGAAATTATGAAATCCTATAATAATGAAAAAAGGAGTGAGTATAATGAATAGAAGAAAGATACATTATTGTTGGTTTGGAAAAGGAAAGCTTCCAGACTTAGCACTTAAATGTATAGCTAGTTGGAGAAAATATTGTCCTGATTATGAAATTATTGAATGGAATGAGGAAAACTTTAATATAAATTCAAATGAATATGTTAAAGAGGCATATGAAAATAAAAAATATGCATTTGTTTCAGATTATGTAAGATTATATGCATTATATAAATATGGCGGTATCTATATGGACACAGATGTAGAATTGTTAAAAGAATTAGACTCTTATCTTAAAGAGGAAGCTTTTTCAGGGTTTGAAAGAATAGATGCTATTCCAACAGGCATAATGGGATGTAAGCAAGGGAATAAAATATTTAAAGAATTTTTAGCATATTATGATAATAAGAAATTCGTAAAAGAAGATGGAAGTTTAGATATAACAACTAATGTTGAAATAATTACTAATATTTGCTTAGATAAAGGATTAATATTGAATAATGAAGAACAAAATATTGAGGGATTTAAATTATATAAAAAAGAAATTTTTTGTCCTAAAAATCCTGAAACAGGGAAGATAGAGTTGACTAATGAAACTGTTGCAATACATCATTTTTCAGGATCATGGATACCAAAACATAAAAAGTTAAAGAAGAAATTTATAAACTTTATTGGAAAAGAAAAAACGCAGATTTTAGTAAAATATAAAAGTAAATTTAGAAAGCTAGTGGGAAGAGGATAAAATGAAGAGAATAGGGATAATGACATGGTTCAATTATTATAATTATGGAACGGCACTACAGGTAACAGCACTTAACAAAAAGATTAAGGATATTGGATATACTCCGGAAGTAATAAATTATATACCGCATGAAAAATTAATAACAATTAATGAAGAGATTTTTAAAGAATATTCTATGAAGATAAAAAAAAGAATTAAAAATAGAAATAAGAAAGAATATTTAAATGAGCAAAGAACAGAAAATTTTCGAGAGTTTTTGAGTCAAAATATAGTTTTAAGTAGGAGATGCCAAGTTAAATCAAGTCTATTTGAATTAAATGAGGAATATGATGCTTTTATTTGTGGAAGTGATCAAATATGGGCACCAACAATATTTAATCCAAGATACTTTTTAGATTTTGTAAAAGAAAATAGAAAAAAAATAGCGTATGCACCAAGTATAGGTCTTTCAAAAGTTGATGATATATTTGTAAAGAAAGAAATGACTAATTTGATAGCTGATTTTGGAAGTATATCGATAAGAGAAGAGCAAGGGAAAAAAATAATAAAAGAATTAACAGGAAGAGAGGCAAAAGTTGTATTAGATCCAACATTGTTATTGGATAGTACTGAGTGGGATGAAATTGGACAAGTTACAAAAAAGGATGAAAAATATGTATTGTGTTATTTTTTAGGACAAAATGAGTATTATTGGAAAAGTGTTGTAGAAATAGCGACTAAATTAAAGTTAAAAGTAAAAATAATTCCAGTTTTTGAAAAAGATAAATCTAGAGGATTTGAACACATAGATGGGGTGGGTCCGAAAGAATTTTTAAACTTAATATCAAACGCTAGTGTTGTTTGTACTGATTCATTTCATGGGACTGTATTTTCAATTAATTATAACAGGCCATTTTATACTTATGAGAGATTTTCAGCAAAAGATAAGAACTCACAAAATTCAAGAATATATAATATTCTTAACATGTTAAATTTGGAAAATAGATTAGTGAAAGAAAGACAGAATATAGTCTACTCTTTAGAATGTGATTTTGAGAAAGCAAATAAAGTATTGAAATTGAAGCGTAAAGAATCAATTTTTTATTTGGAAGAAGCATTGAAGAAAGCACAAGTGAAAATAGAAGAAAAATTTGAAATAACAAATACATGTTGTGGGTGTGGAGCATGCACAGGAGTTTGTGGTAAGGAGGCAATAAAAATAGAAAAAAATAATATTGGTTTTTGGGAAGCTACCATAGATCAAGAGAAATGTGTTAAATGTAAGCTATGTAAAAAGGTCTGCCCTTACACTAGTAATAATAAAGAAAAAATTAAAAGTAAAAAAAATAAATTATTTATGTATAAATCAAATGAAGTAGAAGTATTAAGAAAATCTTCGTCTGGAGGAATAGCAATGGATTTATCAAAATACTTAAACAAAAAAGGACAGAATATTATTGGATGCAGTTACAATATAGAAAATAGAATAGCAGAACATTTGATAGTAAGGGAAAATAATGAAAAAGAATTAGAAAAGTTTCAAGGATCAAAATATATTCAAAGTAAGTTAGGTGAAGAGTGTATAGAAGAAATAATTAAATTAGATGGTGGGGTATTTATAGGAACACCTTGTCAAGTGGCTGGAATGCATAATCTTTTACAACAAAAAAAAATTAGACAGAAATATATATTAATAGATTTAATTTGTCATGGAGTACCCACATATAAGTTGTGGGATAAATATATAGAGGAAACATGTAAAAAAGAAGAAATAACAAAAATTGAGTCGGTAAAATTCAGAGCTGAATCATATCCATGGAGAGATAGACATTTAGAAATTAAGGGGAAGAATGAAAAGAAATATTATGGAAATGAAAAAAAAGATAAGTTTTATAAAATTTTCAAATTAAGAAATTGTATGTTAGAAGCTTGTTATGAATGTGGGTATAGAGAAAATTCAATGGCAGATTTAAGAATTGGAGATTACTGGGGTGAAAAATATATATCGGATAATACAGGAGTTTCCATGGTAATAGCATTAACTGAGGTTGGAGGGCAATTAGTTAATGAATTAGCGGTAAAGAATATTGGAATAATTAAAGAGGATAAATTAAATGACTATTGGGATATACAATATCCATATAACCCTATAAAACCTGTATTTTATAATGAATTGATTAAAGATTTAGATGAGAAAACTTTAAATGAAATAGAAGAGAAATATTGTGAAAGTTTTAGAAAAAGAGAGAGTATTTATAAGTTAATCTATAAAATAAAGCCATTAATAAAGAAGGTAATAAAATAATGAGTAGAGAAGGAAGAATGCTAAAGACTACTATAATATATTTTATAGGGAATTTTTCATCAAAATTATTAGCATTTTTTTTATTACCAATATATACAGCATACTTGACAGTTGAGGATTTTGGAGCAGTAGATATAGTTACGAGTACACTCCCGCTGATTGCACCAATATTTACAATGCAAGTAACAGAAAGTGTATTTAGATTTTTATGTGGTGATGAATACAAGAATGATAAGAAAAAAATAATAACAAACTCATTCATTATATTTATAACTGGAATTGGTATATTTATAGCATTATATTTACCGATTATAAGTAAGTTTGATTTTGAATATAAGACGTTATTTCTAATATATTTTATAACGGTATATTTAGGAATGTTTTTTCAACAAGTGTTGAGAGGATTTCAAAAGAATTTAGATTATGCAATTATGGGGATAATATCTACAGTTGTACAAGCAACGGTTAACATAACTTTAATAGTTAAATTCAATTTTGGTGGGGAATCACTTCTGATTGCATCTATATGTGCATCAAGTATGATTGCAGTAATAGGAGCTATTAAAACTAAAATATGGAGATTAATAAATTTTAAATATTATGACTTAGAAATTATTAAGAAACAGTTAAGATATGGAATTCCACTGATACCAAATCAAATATGTTGGTGGATAATAGGTGTTTTGGGTAAATATATATTATTATATTTTTCTGGAACAGCGGATAATGGGATTTTAGCGGTTTCATCAAAGTTTCCAAGTTTATTGACAACAATAAGCTCAATATTTTTTCTAGCATGGACAGAGAATATAATAAAAGAGTTTAAAGCAGTCGATAGAGATGAATATTTTTCTAATTCATTTAATACATTTTTTATATTTAGTTTGACCGTAGCAACGTGTTTATTACCAATAATAAAAATATATAATGTATCAATGGTAAAAGCTGAATTTATAGAAGCATGGTTATATATTCCAGTTTTATTTATAGGTGCATTGTTTAATGGATTTAGTTCATTTTTAGGAACTGCATATACAGCGTCTATGCAAACGAGAGATGCATTTACAACAACTATAATAGGAGCAGTTTCAAACTTGATTTTTTCGATAATCCTAACACCTACATTGGGGATATGGGGAGTCGTATTAGCAAATATGCTATCATTTTTAGTTTTATTTATAGCTAGACTAAAATCGATAAATAAAATTATAGATTTAAAAGTACAAATTAAAAATAAGCTAGGAGCAATGGTAGTATTAATTATAGGAATTTTTTCATATTATTTAATCGATGTAAGATATCAATTAATATGTTTAATAGTGTTTGGTATTAGCATGATAATCTTAAATAAGGAATTAATAGTAAGTTTTAATACAATAATAAAAAAACGGGTAGCGAGGAATTAGGAATGAAAAAATTAAAAATAATGAGTGTTTTTGGAACAAGACCAGAAGCTATAAAGATGAGTCCATTAGTGAAAAAGTTAGAAGATAATGAGATGATAGAATCGGTAGTATGTATTACAGCACAACATAGAGAAATGCTTGATAATGTATTAGAGATGTTTGATATTAAGGCAGATTACGATTTAAATATTATGAAGCATGGGCAGACGATAGTAGATGTTTCAAATAAAGTATTAAAAGGTGTAGATGAAGCTATTAAAGATTGTAATCCGGATCTTGTTCTTGTACATGGTGATACATCAACTACCTTAAATGGAGCATTAGCAGCTTTTTATAATAAAGTGCCGATTGGACATGTAGAAGCAGGACTTAGAAGTGGAGATATATATTCACCATTTCCAGAAGAAGCAAATAGAAAATTAACAGGAGCAATAGCTAATTTACATTTTGCAGCGACAGAGAGCAATAAAGAGAATTTGAATAAAGAAGGAATAAATGAAAATATATTTATAACAGGAAATACGGTTATAGATGCATTACTTAGTGTTATAGATAAAGAATATATATTTGAAGATGAAAAATTAAATCAAATAGATTTTGAAAAAAATAAAGTGATTTTATTAACAGCACATAGAAGAGAGAATTGGGGAAATCCAATGAAAAATATCTTTGAAGCTATTAAAGAAGTTGTAGAAAAGAATGGTGAAGTAAAGGTAATATTCCCAATACACAAAAATCCTGTAATTAGAGCATTAGCTAATGAAGTATTTAAAGGTGTAGAAGATAGAATATTATTAATAGAACCATTAGAATATAAAGATTTCTCAAATTTAATGGCAAAAGTATACTTAATAATGACAGACTCAGGTGGAATTCAAGAAGAGGCACCAGCATTAGGAAAGCCTGTTTTAGTATTAAGAACAGAAACAGAAAGACCAGAGGCGATTGAGGCAGGAACAGTAAAATTAGTAGGTATAGAAAAAAATAAGATAGTAGAAGAAGCGAATAATTTAATAGAAAATGAAGAGAAGTATTTAAGTATGAGCAAAGCAATTAACCCGTATGGTGATGGTGAGGCTTGCGAAAAAATAATAAATAAAATTTTGGCATATTTTCAATTATAATTGGGAAGTGGCTAGGAAAAAATTAAGAAAAGATGAAAATTTATTATAAAATAGAGCACCAAGAGTGAAATCTGTATAGAAAAAGTAAGAGTGGGTAAATGGGAGAGTTAAATAATATGAAAATAGCAATAGCAGGAACTGGTTATGTGGGATTATCAAATGCTATATTATTAGCGCAAAATAATGAGGTAGTGGCAGTTGATATAATTGAAGAAAAGGTAAATATGATCAATGATAAAGTTTCACCTATAGTTGATAAAGAGGTTGAGGATTACTTAAGGAATAGAGAACTAAATTTAGTTGCAACTACAGATGCTTTTAAGGCATATTCAGATGCAGAGTATGTAGTTATAGCAACACCAACAAATTATGATTCAGAAAAGAATTATTTTAATACAAGATCAGTTGAAGCAGTTATTGCAAATGTACTTGCAATAAATCCAGAAGCTGTAATGATAATAAAATCAACAGTACCAGTTGGATATACTGAAAAAGTGAAGAAGATGTTTGAAACAGACAATATAATTTTTTCACCAGAGTTTTTAAGAGAAGGAAAGGCATTATATGATAATTTACATCCTTCAAGAATAATAGTTGGAGAAAAATCAGAAAGAGCAGAAAAGTTTGCAAGTCTTTTACAAGAAGGAGCAATAAAGAAAGAGATACCAGTATTATTTACAAATGATACTGAAGCAGAAGCTGTAAAGCTATTTGCAAACACATATTTAGCGATGAGAGTTGCATATTTTAATGAACTAGATACTTATGCAGAAGTTAGAGGGCTAGATACAAAACAAATAATAGAAGGTGTTTGTTTAGATCCAAGAATTGGAGGACATTACAACAATCCTTCATTCGGATATGGTGGATATTGCTTACCAAAAGATACAAAACAATTAAGAGCAAACTATGAAGATGTCCCAAATAGCATAATAAGTGCAATAGTAGATGCAAATAGAACAAGAAAAGATCATATAGCAGATCAAATAATAAAAAGAGCACCAAAAACTGTAGGGATTTACAGACTAACAATGAAAACAGACTCCGATAACTTTAGAGCATCATCAATACAAGGAATAATGAAAAGACTAAAAGCAAAAGGGATAGAAGTAATGGTATATGAGCCAGTGCTAAAAGAAGAAAAATTCTTTAACTCAATCGTAGTAAAAGATATAGAAGAATTCAAAACAAAATGTGATGTTATAGTATCAAATAGAGTAGCAGAAGAGTTAAAAGATATAGAAGAAAAAATATATACAAGAGATTTATTTAACAGGGATTAGAGAGATTATGAGATGCGTAAGAGATTACGTATCTTTTTTATTTACAAAAAAGAGTTTTAAAAATGTTATTAAATCTAAAAAAATCATTGAAAATTCATTGAAATCATGATATATTGGAGTTGGGAATATTTGAATGAAATGGAGAATGAAAAAAATGATAGAATGCGAAATATGCGGTAGGTATTTTCATGTAGATGAAATACAAGAATGTAGCGAATGTGGTGTGGAAGTCTGTGGGAGATGTTTTGAAGAACATATAAAGAGGTGTATTGATTTTAGAGAAGATCATGAATATGAACAGTGTGATTATACAGATAGATGTCCAGGGTGTGATGAAAAATTAGAGATGGATATTGGGTATGAAAAAATATTTCTAATGTGTGAAGACTGTGGTTTTAGGATGGATGTGACGAAAGAATTTAGAAGATAAATCATTTAATTAAAAAATAAAAAAGAAGTATTAGTAATAATGCTTCTTTTTGATGTAAAATAACTCTTTAAAAACTAGTTAGTGAAAGAATATTTAATGAATTTTATTGAATTTTTATATGGTGTATGATATTATGGTAAAAAAGTTTATTTGGATAATTAAGGAATGAAGAAGAGCGTTTAAAAGATAGACGGGATAGTAAAATTATTTCTGAATAAAGAATAATGATTTTTAGAATAAAGATAAATATGCCAGTAGAATTTTTAATATATTATTTTAGATAAAATTTTAATGAGGTGGAGAGAAATATGAATATATTAGTTATAGGAAATGGATTTGATTTAGAGCATAAATTACCAACAAAGTATTGGGATTTTATGAGTTTTTTAAGAGTTTATAAAACTCTTAATATGGATAAAGAGAGAACAAAGAGGATTCCTAATTTTCAAAAATTAGATTCTGAAATACAAGGATTTTTACTTAAAGATGAGGTCTTTTATAAGAATAAAAGAAATAAGGTGTTAAAGGAATTAGATGAATTAATTGAAAAAAATATTTGGATAAAATATTTTGAAGATAAAATAGAAAAAAGTGAAAATAAGGGGTGGATTGATTTTGAATTAGAAATATCAGATGTAATTCAAGCTTTAGAATATTTACAAGAGACTAATAAGTATGTAGAAAAAAATGAATCCCAGGATGGGAAAAAAGGTGATTTTAAAAAAGATTTTATAATAGATAATTTTCTTGGTAAGTATATAACCATTTATGAAGAAAATAAAGAAAAAGTTATAGGAAATAGTTTTGTAGGAGATAATGCAAAAATTGTTATAGAAGATTTAAATCAAATGTTAAACGGATTAACTCGTTGCTTAGAAATTTATATAGGTGAAGTTATTCAAAAAATTAATATAAAACATAAAAATAGAGAGATTGAAGGCTTAGAAATAGATGGAGTTATAAGTTTCAATTATAGTGATACCTATGAAAGAGTGTATGAAGATAAATGCAAGAAAATTGAATATGATTATATTCATGGAAAAGCTAACTTACAGGGAGCAATGGAAACAAATAGTATGGTGCTTGGAATAGATGAGTACCTTAAAGAGGATAAGGATGAAAAAATAGATTTTATTAAGTTTAAAAAATATTTTCAAAGATTATATAAAGAAACTAGTTGCAAGTATAAAAGATGGCTAGAAATCATTAAGGAAAATAAGGATGGCTTAAATGAAGGTAATCAAGGAAATATTCATAAATTATATATATTTGGGCATTCAATTGATGTGACGGATAAAGATATACTTAGAGATTTAATTTTAACACCTAATTTAACTACAACAATATTTTATTATGATAATAATGTTAAAGCAAACTATATATCAAATTTAGTGAGAATAATAGGACAAGATGAATTAAGAGCAAGAGCTTGGAGCAATAATCCAACAATTATATTTAAAGAACAAAAGAGAGAAGGTACAAATTAAATAATGTATGATTTTAAGTGTACAAGTTATAAGTGTAAGGAAAAGAATTGATAGGTCAATGCGTTTAGTATAATAAAAAAGTTACTTAATATTTATAAAATAATAATATAATAATAAATATTAAGTAGCTAGAAAAAAATCATTTGACTTTAAGTATAAATGAGAAAATATAATAATATAAAGGAGGTTAATTAAAATATAATATGATGTTATAGGATATTTATTGATTTTTTACGGAAAAGATGATATTATGAAGAAAGAGGTGAATCAGAGGATGAAAAGAATAACGTTAAAAATATTTATTGAAACACATGCAGATTTAAAAGCAATAGCAGACTATGAAAGTATTACAGTTGCAGATTTATTAAGAGAGAAAATTGAAGATACAATTTCAGAGTATATTTTAAATAAAGAATTGGAAGTAGAGCCAATTTCAAAAGATGAGGCTTATGAAAACATTGATAAAGCAGATTTGATGACGGTATCATTTGAACTTGATAAAAGGATACATAGATATTTAAAGGATGTTTGTAAAGCTGAAAAGTGTAAATTAAAACATTTAATGAGAGCGCTGATTGAAGAGTTAGTAGATTAGTTAAATATAAGTAGTAAAATGAAAATAATATAAATAAAAAGAGAAGCAACTGGGACCTAAAGTGCCCAGAACGAACCCCGGGCAAATTCAAGAAGAAAATGTAAAATAAGTAATATAAAAGAAAATGAGTTTAAGATAGATAAGGAGTACTAACACTAGTGTTAGTGCTCTTTTTGGCGTAACTAAGTATATATTAAGTTACATTACATAGAGAGTAAATTATATAGTATACAAAATAGCTAGTGGAATGAAAAACTTTTTTTAGTTTTTGAGTAGGGGGAGAGTACACTGCTCTATAGAATTACAGAATAAATATAATGAAGTATTTACTTTTATATAGAAGATGATATAATAAAAGTAAGATTTGGTGAGAGGGTATCACCAAGTAAAATAAAAAAAGTCCCAATTGATGATTTGGTGAGAGGGTATCACC
>NZ_JBOFRG010000305.1:0-17034 GCF_051650885.1 Clostridium sp. | reverse complement strand
TGAGCTAAAGACGCATATTGGAGCGGGTAGTGAGAATCGAACTCACCTTTCCAGCTTGGAAGGCTGGAGTATTACCGATATACGATACCCGCATTCTCCTGGAGCAGAAGACGGGACTCGAACCCGCAACATCCACCTTGGCAAGGTGGCGCTCTACCATTGAGCCACTTCTGCATGTTTTTAGAGAAAAATAAATTATGGTGCAGATGAAGGGAGTCGAACCCCCACACCTTCCGGCGCTAGATCCTAAGTCTAGTGCGTCTGCCAATTCCGCCACATCTGCATGTCATAATTATTGGTGGCTCACCGGGGAATCGAACCCCGGACACCATGATTAAAAGTCATGTGCTCTACCGACTGAGCTAGTGAACCATATTTTGTTGGCAGGGATAGCAGGATTCGAACCTACGAGTGCTACAGTCAAAGTGTAGTGCCTTACCGCTTGGCGATATCCCTAAAATGGGGTGGACGATGGGACTCGAACCCACGACAACCAGAACCACAATCTGGCGCTCTACCAACTGAACTACGTCCACCACTAAATGGTGCGTCTTAAGAGATTCGAACTCCTGGCCCACGCCTTAGAAGGGCGTTGCTCTATCCAGCTGAGCTAAAGACGCATATTGGAGCGGGTAGTGAGAATCGAACTCACCTTTCCAGCTTGGAAGGCTGGAGTATTACCGATATACGATACCCGCACAATATTTCATTAGTGTTTGCTTAAACAAACATTGGAGCGGGTAGTGAGAATCGAACTCACCTTTCCAGCTTGGAAGGCTGGAGTATTACCGATATACGATACCCGCATAATATTTAATTAGTGTTTGACTTAAACAAATATTGGAGCGGGTAGTGAGAATCGAACTCACCTTTCCAGCTTGGAAGGCTGGAGTATTACCGATATACGATACCCGCATACGTTTTTGTTTTAAGTTGTCTGCCTTATTTATTATACATCGTTTTTAAATTTTGTCAACATTTTTTTTGAAAATGTTTTTTCAAAATTTAAAATGGTCGGGGTGACAGGTCTCGAACCTGCGACCTCATGGTCCCAAACCATGCGCGCTACCATCTGCGCCACACCCCGTTAAGCGTTTTTGTGTTTCTCTGTTTCCTCAACGACAAGGATTATTCTACAACATCTAAAAACAAGTGTCAACACTTTTTAAGATTTTTTTTTGTTTTTTTATTTTATTGTTTATTTAAAAATCTATCTTCTATTTTATTAACACCTTATCACATAATCCTTTTAGTTTTTAATAAAATATCAACCTACATATTTAGACTAAAACCACATCTTTTCAGTTAATAGTCAATAGTCAATAGTTAATAGTTAATAGTTAATAGTTAATAGTTAGAAAAACCGAATTGGCAAAGCCAATTCGGTTTTTCATTCAACTCTTACTTCTTAACTCTTAACTAAAAAAATATTTTATTTCAGTTGTTATCTTCCCATTTTCTATATTTATGAACCCCATAGAGTTTCCTTTTCCTTTAGGAATCGTTGTACTTCCTGGGTTCATAAGTAAGATATTTTCTACTTTCTCTATCATTTCTACATGGCTATGCCCAAATAAAACTATATCTGCTTCTACTTCTTTTCCTTTGAAGTATATATTGTTATAGCTATATTTAACACCATATAAATCTCCATGAGTCATAAATATTCTTTTTCCTTCTAACTCTATTATTCGCTCTTTTGGATATTCTCGTTTAAAGTCACAGTTTCCATCAACACCGTATATTTTTTTCCCTAGTTTTTCTTCAAACTTTTTTATATCACTTGAGCAATCACCTAAATGTAATATAACATCTACATCTTTTAAGTTTTCTATTGCTATATTTATATATTTCTCTATACAATGTGTATCACTAACTACTCCTATTCTCATAAAACACCTCTAAATTATAAAACTTTCTTTATCTCATCTTTTAATTTTTCTAATGCTTTTCCTCTATGACTTACCTTATTCTTTTCTTCCTTTGTTGCTTCGCCAAATGTTTTTCCTAGCTCTTCATTAAAGAATAATGGATCATATCCAAAACCGCCTTCTCCATCTAACTTCTCTAATATATCTCCTTCAACTTCTCCATAGAAATCTACACTCTTATCTAAATCATTTATTAATGTTATATGACAGATAAATCTTGCTTTTCTATTTTTAGTATCTTTTAATTCTTCTAATAACTTTTCATTATTCTTTTTATCATTTCCATGTTCTCCTGCATATCTTGCTGAATAAACACCTGGTGCTCCGTTTAAAGCTTCTACTTCTAATCCTGAATCATCTGACATTACTATAAAGTTCCCCTGACCTTTGTCTACTAAGTAATCTCTTATTTCTTTTGCTTTTTTATATGAGTTTTCTTTAAATGTTTCCCCATCTTCTTCTACTTCTATATCTATTCCCATTTCTTCTAAAGATTTTATATCTAAATTCAACGTACTTAAAATGTATTTTATTTCTTCAATTTTCTTTTTATTGTTACTAGCTAATATAAATTTTTTCATTATGCTTCACCTGTTCCAATCCATAATGCATCCATTTTTAATGCAGCCTTTTGAACGTTAATCATTTGTTTTAATCCTTTTTCTCCTAAGTCTAAAAGCTCATTTAACTCTGCTCTTGTCATTGGACTTTCTTCCCCTGTTCCTTGAACTTCAACAAATTCTCCTTCATCAGTTCCTATTATATTCATATCAACCTTTGCTTTTGAATCTTCTTCATAGCATAAGTCTATTACCTTTTCTCCATTTACAACTCCCACACTTGTAGCTGCCACATAGCTTCTTATTGGGTAAACTTTAAAAGGCTTTTCTTTATGGATTTTATTTATTGCATCTACTAATGCTATAAACGCACCTGATATTGCTGTTGTTCTTGTTCCACCATCAGCTTGAATAACATCACAATCTACCCATAATGTTTTTTCTCCTAATGCTTTTAAGTTAACTACTGATCTTAAGGCTCTTCCTATTAATCTTTGAATTTCCATAGTTCTTCCATCAACTTTTAATCTTGCAATATCTCTTATTTTTCTGGTTCCTGTTGCTCTTGGTAGCATATTATATTCTGCTGTTATCCAACCTTCTCCCTTTCCTTTTAAAAAAGGTGGAACTTTATCTTCTACTGATACATTACATAAAACCTTTGTATCTCCAACTTCTATATAAACAGACCCTTCAGCATACTTTGTATAACTTCTAGTCACCTTAACATTTCTTATTTGCTCATTTTTTCTTCCATCAATTCTCACGAATTTTCACCATCCCTATCTAAAAAATTTCTTCATCTTTTATCTTATATAATATCACTTCTCATAAAGTTTATGTATATTAATAATAAATATAAATTTTTTCATTCACATTTTTAGAACTTCTTACATAGTATTAATATGAGAATTATATAAGAGGTGAAAAGTTTTGAAATATATAGGACCATTTTTTAGAATGAATAGTCTTTCATACGAAGAAATTTGTGGACAACTTTTTCATTTTTCCAAAGAATCTATAAAAACATTAGCATTAAACTCTAAGTGTGGATTTGTATCTCCCCTTAGAAATTCTAAGAAAGATTCTTCACTTGAAAAATTAGGAATACTCCAAAAGTATTCTCCACTTTTATGTATCTATAGAAAGGCTTCTCCAGTTTTTATTCACAATAAAACATCCCAAGGATTTGATTCATCAACTTTCAAACGTGAAATCAATCCAACAACCAATGCATTAATGACAATTTGTATAGATGAACTTTCTAGTTACTATTCTAATTTTGATCTTGATTCTAAAGAAAGATCTCTTCAAGGATTTTTTGAGGATGTTGCTAAAGATCAACTAGATTTCTACTATAGCAATCTTAGAAATAATGAAGGAATATTTGTATCTAAGAAAAATATTTTTTCTACTGGTAATAAAGACTCTGCATTAATTGATAAAGATAGAAAATTTATCTTTAGTGATCAAGCTTTTATGATGGCTGCTTACTATATGCATTCTAAGACTACTAATGATACTAAAATCAAAGAAGATTACGAGAATTTTTCTAATCAAATTCTTGAAATGTTTTCTGACTATAAGGATGCACTTTATAATTTATCCTTTGATGAGGGTATCAAAACATTAATGGCCTTTAATGTTTACTTTGAGTATTCTAAGAATAAAGAAATAGTTCCTTTAATAACTGATTTATGCGAGTTCTTAACTAATAAATTTAGTGAAAAAGATTATTACGTTAGCTCTTTAGAAAATGTTTGTTTATTTTCTATTTGCTTAATGTATTCCTATGAACATACAAATCTTTTCACATTTAAAGAAAAATGTGATGAGATTATGGAAAAACTTATATCTCTTTACAATGAAGATAATAATATAATCCAAAAGCTAACAGACAAAAAATCTATCAAATATACTTCCTTTGATATTTGTTTTTACTTCCTAGCTTTAGTTTTATATTCTAATAAAAATAATAAACAATCTGAATTTAAAAATATGATTTCTAATATTTATAAAAAATATATCTTAAACTCAGGATTAATAACTAGCTGGCCAAAAGCTCCAACCCTAGATGATAAGGAACGTTATAAAGGCTTTTCCAAACTTTCAAAGGATATGCTTGATGAAACCTTCTTCTCAATGCCAAATTTAACAACTCCTGATGAAAGTGGAATTGCTCCTATAATCCTAAAAAATATCTCATACTCTTTAAAGAAAGATAAGTTTGAAGCACCTAAAAATACTTTTGATAGCAATAAAAATATCTTTATTCTTTTCTTATTTATGTTTATATTAAAAGATAATTTTTATAATTGCTTAGATATTCAAAAGGATGAACCTTCTCAAACTAATCTATCAGAACCAGAGGTAAATGAACCTGTTGATGACTCTGAATATGTTGAGGCTGAAATTGTTAATGATCCTTCTATATGTGATTAAAGAAAAAATAGACCTAATTTAAAACTTTAGGTCTATTTTTCTTTTAAGTTTGTAAAATGAATGTTTCCATAATAATCAAAAGTTATATTTTCTATATTTTTAGATATTGCTACATTTTTATTTTCAAAATATAATGGAACAATTCTATAATTAGAAAATAAACTATTTTCTAACTCTTTAAACTGTGGATTACTTTTTACTTTTTCTTTATCGAATAATTTATTTTCCCCTTCATTGTACCAATAATCTAATCCTTCAAAGGTCTGTATACGTTCTGTTCCTACTGCTTCTACATCGATTAGTGTTGTATGGTATCTATCTCTTAATGCTATATTTTTATATTCCTCTTCTTTAACCAAAACTGGTCTTAAAGTGCTATCAGTATTTTTTTCTATCCACTTTTCCATATATCCACATAACACTCTATTTTCTTGAGTATCTAATGCAAGCATTGTAATTACCTTAGGAATCTTTCCCTTTGATTTTGTTGTAGATACTTTTCTTCCCTGTACTGTATTCAATGCATTTTTATCTTCTATAAAATATGTGTAATCAGCCATAGTTATATAATGCATATTTTCCTCATAAAAACCTTCTATCGCCTTTAATAATATTTTATATGTTTCTTTTCTATTTTCTAATCCCATATCTTTATGGACACTATTCATATAAAGATATTTTCCTTTTTTTGAACTAAAGGTTCTTAGCTTTCCTTCATCTTCTAACCTATTAAGTTGCTTTGATGGTGGATTAACTACTATATCAACTTCCCCTGTTTCAAACTTTGCCATTGAAATTTCTTCACTCATATTTCTTATAATATTTATCTCCTTAGGGATATTTTCTTCCACATAAATTGTTTTTTTCAATACAATTTCTTCATCTGTTACATCATCAATAGTGTAATTTCCTGAACAAACTATTGCATCATGTGTAGTTTTTATATCTTCCCATAAATCTATGTTTTTTCTTAATTTATAAACTGGCTTTGTAAGTTCTTCTATAAATTTTGTATCTTTTTTATTTAACCTTATTGTTATAGAATTTCCACCTTCAATAATCGCTAGCTTAGAAGTATCCATTCCAGCTGATTTTCTATATTCACGAGCTCCATATATATTTAATATACCTTCTATATTTTCTTCTTTCTCTGTTAAAATAAGTTCTTTTAAAAATCTAACTATATCTGATGGCATAATATCTTTTCCATCACTCCATTTTATATTTTCTTTTAAAGTAAATTCATAATGAAGTCCATTATCTTTTACTGTTATTTTTTCTGCTAGTTCATTTTCAACCTTTCCATCTGTTGTCTTCATAACTAGACCTTTACTTGTAGCTGTTATTATATCAATTTCTCTCATTGTTAAATTGCTTGTTTCTTTTAAATTGTTATTTATATTTCCTAATGCATAAGTAAATCCACTAGTTTCTTTGCTTTCATCTTCATAATATACATCTATAAAACTTAAAACTAATAACCCAACTAAAAATGAACCTATTACTGTCATTAATATCTTTTTAATCATAATATTTCTCACTCCTCATAAACATTATAATTATTAACATTTTTCTAGTTTTGTAAACATATAGGTGAATATTTACTTTTTATTTTGTTAAAGTTATATAATATTTATGTTATAATTAATTAAAACTTATAGGAGGTCCTATTATGGATTTTTTAATAATTACAGTGTCAATCGTTGGAATACTATTTATGTTAACCTTTATGTTTATAGGCATTTGGTTATTCATAGTTGGATTAAAGGCCTATAACCAAATGAGATATAAAAATTATATTTTAGAAAAAATACATGAAAAACTTACTATAATTGCACATTCAAAAAAGACTGATGATGAAGATGCTTTTTTAGAGGATGTTTCTGATCTTTTAGATATATCTGAGTTTGAAAATATAAAAGAATTTGAAAAAAGAGACCATCTTAAATAATGATGGTCTCTTTTCTTTATCTTACTGAGCTTGCTATAAAAAATATTGAAGAAAGACTTATTCCTATACATATTAAAGTATATATATATTTCTTCATTCCAAGTTCTTCTATCCAAAATTTAATTGCCCATATCCCCATAGTTATACATAAGCATACTTGTAGTGTAAAGTAGGTATTAAACATTTCTCCTATATAAACAAATTGATAGGATGTTAAAAATGTGCATATTATTACTATTGCTGATACTATACTCATAAAAATTCCAAGTATAGTTATTATCTTTCTCATTTTTCTTTGTTCTCCTAAATCATATTTTCAAATTCGTCTTCTGAAATAGTTTTTACACCTAAATCCTCTGCCTTTGTAAGTTTTGAACCAGCCTCTTCTCCATATACAACATAGTCAGTTTTTTTACTTACACTTCCTGCTACCTTTGCACCTAAAGCTTCTAGTCTTTCTTTTATTTCTTTTCTTGAATACTTCTGCATTGTTCCTGTAACTACTACTGTTTTACCAGAAAAAACACTTTCTTCAATTTCTTTTTCTTCAAAGTATGGATTAACTCCAACTTCTAAAAGTTCATTTATCGTTTCTATTACTTTTTCTTCATGGAAGAAATCTAAAACATTTTTAGCTACTATATCTCCAACATCTTGCACAGACACTAATTCCTCAAATGTAGCATTTTTTAATCCTTCAATAGATTTAAATTTAGCTACTATATCTCTTGCTGTTTTAGCACCAACATTTTGAATTCCAAGTGCATATATAAATGCTTCAAGTGAACATTCTTTACTAGCTTCTATTGAATCTAAAAGATTTTGTGCTTTCTTAGGTCCAAACTTCTCAAGACCTATTAAATCATCTTTATTTAACTTATATAAATCACAAATTGACTTTATATTAAGCTTTTCAAATAATTGCTCTGCTGTTCTTTCTGAAAAACCTGCAATATTCATAGCTTCTCTTGAGCCATAATGGACTATACTCTTAACCATTTGTGGCTTACATGAAAGGGTATTTTCACAGAAATAGTGTGCTCCTATTAAGCTTAAATGACTTCCACAAGCAGGACATACTTCTGGTGGTAATATTTCCTTAGAGCCTTCTAAAGAATCTTCTACTACTCCCATTATTTCAGGAATAACATCATTAGATCTTCTTACAAATACTCTTGCACCAATTCTTACTTCTTTTTTCTTTATATCATCCATATTATTTAAAGTTGCTCTTTTTACAGTAACTCCTGCAAGTTCAACTGGTTCTAATATAGCTGTTGGTGCAACTCTTCCACTTCTTCCTATATTCCATTCTACATCTAAAAGCTCTGTAGTTGCTTCTTGTGCCTCAAATTTATATGCAATTGCCCACTTAGGGAACTTTACTGTATATCCTAAAAGTTCTCTTGTTCTTATATCATCAATTGCAATTACTAATCCATCAATATCATAGTTTAAAGAAAATCTTATATCTTTAATATAATCAATTTCTCTTTGAATATCTTCAATTGTAGTTCCCTCTACCATATATTCATCCATTGGGAATCCATTTTCTTTTATAAAGTTTAGCATTTCTTTGTAAGTTTTAAAGCCTTCCCCTTCTTTATATCCTACATCATAAAAAAATGCTGAAAGATTTCTTCTAGCTGTTTCACGAACATTTAAGTTTCTTAATGCTCCTGCTGCACCATTTCTTAAATTTTTAAGTGGTGTAGTTGCCCCTTCATTATATTTTTCAAAAGCTTCTGTAGTCATTACAGCTTCTCCGTGTATCTCAAAAACATCAGTCGTATTAATTTTTAAAGGAATACTTTTTATTGTTTTTACTTGTGCTGTTACATTTTCACCAACAGCTCCTGTTCCTCTTGTTGCTCCTGTTACTAAAATTCCATTTTGATCATAAGTTAAGTTAACTGTAAGTCCATCAAACTTTTTAGTTATTATATACTTTAAGTCTGGTAAGTCCTCGCCTCTATCTCTCATCTCTTTAACAAACTTAACATTTCTATTGTGCCAATCTCTTACTTCTTCAATACTTTGTGCTTTATCTAAGCTCCATAGTCTTGCTTTATGAGTATATTTTGAAAATCCTTCTAATGTAGTATCACCTACTCTCACTGTTGGAGAGTATGGTAACACTGTGTTAAGTTCTTTTTCTAATTTTACTAATTCATCGTATCTTTCATCATATTCTTTATCACTAACTGTAGGATTATCTAATGAATAATATTCATATGCATATCTATTTAGCTCTTCAACTAAAGCTTCCATTCTTTCTCTTTTATCCATTTAAAAACCTCCTATACTAATTCTAAATTTGCCATTGATAGCATTAATATTTTTATTCCTTGCTTATCAAATACTATTGTAAGCTTTTTATCTCCATTAGCCTCAGCAACTGAAACTACTGTTCCAAGACCAAACTTATCATGCTTTACTTTTTTTCCAGCAGTTATATCACTACTATTTATACTAGCACTTCTATTAACCTTAGGTTTACTCATAACTGTACTGTTCAATCCATGAGTATTTCTTTCTCTTTGATTGATATTATTATAATATCCACTTCCATTAGTCTTTTTAACATTTCCACTGCCATTTACAAACTCTTTTAAATCAAATCTTATTTCATTTATAAAGTCTGATTGGCTAAAGGATGTTATTCTACCAAATAATAATCTTTTTTCAGCAGATGTCATATAAAGGCTTTCTTTTGCTCTTGTTATTCCAACATAACAAAGTCTTCTAGCTTCTTCAAGCTGACTGTGGTCATTCATATCTGTATTACTTGGGAATATTCCATTTTCCATACCTACCATAAATACATATGGGAATTCTAACCCCTTAGCACTATGAAGAGTCATTAATACTACATAATCATCCTCTTCTTCTTCACCACGGTCTACATCTTGAACTAATGCTACATTTTCTAAGTAATCAGTTAATGTATTTTCTTCTGGATTATCTTTTTCAAATTGAACTGCATCTGATACAAGTTCCTTTAAGTTTTCTATTCTACTCTTATCTTCTATTTCTTCTGATTTTTCAAGCTCTGCTAAATATCCACTTTCTTTAAGAATGTTTTCTATAAGAACTGATGGTGGCATACTTTCTGCAAGAATTATAAAGGTCTCCATAAGAGACGTAAACTTTTCTATTGCAGTGCAGTTTCTAGCTGTTAATGTACTTATTGTTCTAACCTCAGTTAAAGCATCCCAGAAATTTAATCCAAAATCTTCTGCAAAAGTTTGAACCTTATCTATAGTTGCTGCACCAATACTTCTTTTTGGTACATTTATAACTCTTCTTATACTTACATCATCTTGTGGATTAACTAAAATCTTAAGGTATGCAAGCATATCTTTTATTTCTTTTCTATCATAGAATTTTGTTCCACCAATAATTTTATATGGAATTGCACGTCTTCTAAAACATTCCTCAAAATTACGTGACTGTGCATTAGTTCTGTAAAGAACTGCAAAATCTTTAAAGGAAACTTTTTTTTCTCTTGTTTTTATTTCTTTTATTTCTTTAGCTATAAAATCAGCTTCCTCTTTATCTGAAAATGCTCTGTGAACTTTTATTTTGCTTCCTGACTCTTGCTCTGTTCTTAAAGCCTTATCTTTTCTTCTTGAGTTATTTACTATAACTTCATTTGCTGCATCTAATATATTTCCCTTTGAACGATAGTTTTGCTCAAGCTTTATTACTTTGCAGTTTGGGTAGTCTTTTTCAAAATCAAGAATATTTTGAATGTCTGCCCCTCTCCATTGATAGATACAGTTATGAACAACTACTCCATTTGCAATATAGTTTCTAGTATCTTCTATATTTAAATCATATACTTTTCCTGTATATTCACTCTTTTCTATAGATACAACCTTTTCTTCTACAACTTTTCCATCAATAACTACAGGTACTAACATTCCTTCTCTAATACTTCCAAGAGGCATTAAAGAATAGCTTTTCCCTTCTGATAATTTAGCCTTCTTTACAACTTCAAAAGCCCCTTCTGTTTCTCTAAGCTTTCTTGTAAATTCTTCTGCTTCATCATACTCTGCTCTTTCAGTTTCTATTCTAAAAGTATTTCTATTTCCATCTCTTACTGAAAAACCTGCATTTATAAATTTTTCTTTGCTTTCTTCATCAGAGCTATTTAAGCCTATTCTATTACTAAAAATACCCTTAGAGTTTAATTTTCCACCAAAGAAAGTTAAGTTTATTCTTTTTCTTATACTTTCTCCTCTTATTACTGCCCCACTTAAATGATGTGCATACTCTTCATATAAGCCTTCCTCATTCATTAACTTTTCTGCTCTTTCTGAGGTATTAATTTCCTTATAAAGATTACTTATCATATCTTGTGATACTTTTATACTTCTTCCTTTTGCATGGAACAATAATTTTGGCAATCCATATTTTACTGAGAAATATTCTTCATAGTAGCTTGCTTCACTTACATTTTGGCATACCTTAAGTATCCACATTTTATCTGCTTTTTCACCATTTAATCTTACTGCAAGACCGGATGCATCCACACCTTCTTTTCTACTTCTTATAGATGCTGTTCTTCCTATTCTATATCCAAAGCCATTCTTATACATTAAGTAAACAAAATGCCTATTATCTTCTAAGTTTAACTTGCTAAAGGTAATGTGATTTTTAGTTCCACTAAGAACTTTTCCACTTTCAGTAGTTATTTTTATTATTTCTTCTTTTACTTCCTTTGAGCTTATACCTCCAACTTTAGAAACATTAACTTTTCCATTTCCTATAGCTGAAATTATAGAATCACCTTCTTTAATCTCTTCTATTTTCACTTCGCCATCTTCTGTTTCTATTAAAGTTCCTTCTACTAAACACTGGTCATCATCTCCAACAACACAAATGTTTTTGTATCTTTTAGCAAGCATTTTTACAAGCTCATACTGTGCTCCATTTGTATCTTGATACTCATCTACCATAATATATTGGAATTTATTTTGATAAAACTCTAATGTTTCTTCACTTGATTTAAATAATTCTACTGTTTTAAAGATTAAATCATCAAAATCTAAGGCATTATTTTCTTTTAATCTTTTTTGATACATAGCATAAACATCTGCAATTTTTTTCTCTCTAAAATTGCTTTCATGTTCTTTCATAAAGCTTCCTGGAGTTTGCATTGTATCTTTTGCTCTTCCTATTTTACCCATTACCTCTTGCAGTGTAATATCTTTTTCATTTATATTTAAAGCCTTAATACATTCTTTTAATAATACCTTTTGGTCTGATGTATCATATATAGTAAAACCTTTTTTATATCCTAGCTTATCTATATCTCTTCTTAAGATACGTACGCAAGTTGAGTGGAATGTTGAAATCCACATAGAGTCAGCCTTTTCTCCTATAATTCCTCTAACCCTATCTCTCATTTCTTTTGCTGCCTTATTTGTAAAAGTTATGGCAAGTATTTTCCATGGCATTATTCCTAAATCATCTATCATATGAGCCATTCTATATGTTAAAACTCTTGTCTTTCCCGAACCTGCACCTGCTAATATAAGTACTTGACCTTCGACAGTACTTGCTCCCTCATACTGTTCTTTATTTAAAAGTGATTTTAAATCCAAGATTAAATCCTCTCCCTTCAGTGATAAATCTGTCTATTAAGAAATTAAAAGCCCAGGATAATTCCTAGACTCCTAATTTTAATTAACTATTTTCTTATCTTAAAGTATATCACATTTAATAAATTTAATACAAAACCAAAGGTAATTTATTTATTAAATATAGAACATACATTCTAATATATACTAACATTTTTAAAGTATTCTACACCAAAGTCTACTGAATCTTTTATATTAAATACTTTTATATTTGCATTTCCAATCTTTTTATTTAAAACAGTATGTTTTTCTTCAAATTCTTCTCCTGCAAACATAAATAATTCTGTTTTATATTCTCCATCATCATAAGTTTTATAAACTCTTTCACCATTTTCTATAATTGGTGAAATTTGAACTCTATTCTCTAAATTCCCTGCTCTATATTCACTTAAATGGAAAGATGTATTTACATCGTAATCTACGCCTATAAAAAGAACTTTAAAATCTAAATCATACATTTTTCTAAGAGGACTTTCTTCTCCAAGTCCATAACTTAAACTATGTTCCTTAGTTACTTCTTCTGCTTCTTTTCCCCATGCTGCAAAAGAATATATTGGATGATAACTTCTAAGAACTTCTACTCTATTTCTAAAGTTTTCAACTATTTTACCCATTCCATACGTCTCAGTACTCTCTCTATCAAAAGGTAACATTTCTTCTCGTATTTTTTCAAACCATTCATTTTTAACTGGAGGTTCTCCCCAAAATACTGGATCTACTAAATTTGTGCTATGAGTTGGCATTACGATAGTTCCTTCTTCTCCTATAACAGCCATTAAACTTTCAACAACTGCACGTGCTCCATCTAAAACCCATCCTAACGATGATAATTTTGAATGAACTAAAACTTTATCTCCTTTTTTTAAACCTATCCTTTCAAACTCATTAATTAAAAAAGATTTTGTAACTGGCATCTTTGTTTCATTTATTAGTCTTTCTATTGTATCCATATAATCCTCCTATTTTATCGTAATATCAAAATCTTTTAAAAGCCCTAAAACCTCTGGCATAGAAAACTTTGCTTTCTTTATTTTATTTCTTTCTGGACTTATAACATAATCCATAGCCTCACTAAAATCAGCCTTGCTTAAATTTGTATTTTCAAAAATTGATTCACTTAAAGATGAATCCTTAAACTTTCCTTCTCTTAAATCACAATTCATAAAATCAGAACCTATAATATTACATCCTGTAAACTTTACCTTAGGTATCTTAAGTCCTGTGAAACTACAACTTTGGATAAGTGATTTTCTAAACTCAAAATCAAGTATAAATGTATCACATTTAGTAAAATCCACTCCAACAATTTTACAATCTATAAAAATTGCTCCTCTAAGCTTTGAATCTTTTAATCTAGTTAAAGTAAAATTACACTCCTTGAATATACAATTATCAAAAGTACATTCTAAAAATTCTGCACTTGAAAAGTTACACCTATTAAACTCACATTCCTCAAAAATTGAATCATATAAACTATTATTCCTACTTTCAAGTCTTTCAAAAACCTCATCATTATATTCAGTATTATCTAAAATTCTATCCATATAAATAAAACACCACTCTCATATTTAATTTATTTTATTTTACAACTTTATAAAAATTATTTCCACAAATTGCTTCACTTTATAATTAGATATATAATTTTTATAAATATATTTCACTTAAAGGAGTTTATTATGAATAATCTAGATAAATTAAAAGAATGCACTCTTTGTATTAGAAACTGCAAAATTGATAGAACTTCTGGAAAGGTTGGTGCTTGTCTTTCATCAGATAAAATTCTAGCAGCTCGTGCAGAGCTTCACTTTTGGGAAGAACCACCTATTTCACTAGATACAGGCTCTGGAACTGTATTTTTTTCAAACTGTAATTTGAAATGTGTTTTTTGTCAGAATCATGATATAAGTCAAGAAAATAAGGGAAAAGAAATTTCTATAGAAAGACTTTCAGAAATATTCTTAGAACTTCAAGAAAAAGGAGCAAATAATATTAATTTAGTTACACCAACTCATTATGCTCCATTAATAATTGAGGCTATAAAACTATCTAAAGAAAAAGGCTTAACCCTTCCTATTTTATATAATACAAACGGTTATGACTCTTTAGAAACAATAAAAATGCTCGATAATTATATTGATGTTTATTTACCTGATTTTAAATATTTTGATGATAAGTATGCTATAAAATATTCTAATGCAAAAGGATATAGGGAAAATGTTATTCAGGTTTTAGAAGAAATGTACAGACAAGTTGGGAAAAATAAATTTGATGAAAAAGGAAGAATGATAAAAGGAATGATTGTAAGACATCTTATGCTTCCTGGGCTTTTATTTGATTCTAAGAAAGTTATAGACACTATTTATAATATGTTCTCTGATAATGTTTATATAAGTATAATGAATCAATACACTCCTATGTTTAAAGCATTAGAATTGGAGGAAATTTCAAAGCCCTTAAATCCTAAAATGTATGATTCCTTAATTTCATATGCAGCTGAAATAGGTGTTAAAAATGCCTTCATTCAAGAAAGTTCATCAAGCACAACTGATTTCGTTCCGAATTTTAATTTTCAAGGTTTATAAATTATCAAAAAGTGAATTTTTTCACTTAAACTTTATATACTAAATAATGAGGTGATAAATATGAAAGAGTTTAAATTAAAACCACTTAAATTTGATTATGATGCTTTAGAACCTGTTATTGATAAATCTACGGTTCTTATACATCATGATAAACACCAACAAGCTTATACTGACAACTTAAATAAGGCTTTAAATGATTGCATAGATTGCTTTGAAGAAGATACTCTTTGCTATATTTTAAAAAACTTAGACAAAATTCCTGAAGATAAAAGAACTCCTGTAGTTAATAATGCAGGTGGAGTTTTTAATCATGAATTCTACTTTGAAGGCCTAAATGCCCCAAATAGCACTTCTCTTTGTGGCAACATAAAAAATGCTATAGAAAAAACCTTTGGTTCATTTGAAAAATTTAAGGAAGAGTTTTCAAATGCAGGTACTACACAATTTGGTTCTGGATGGGCTTGGCTTGTTTTAGATAAAAGTAATAAGCTTAAAATCACAAAAACAGCAAACCAAATTTGTCCTATCTCAGATGGTGAAATTCCACTTTTAACAATGGATGTTTGGGAACATGCTTATTACTTAAAATATCAAAATAAAAGACCAGAATATATAAAGAATTTCTTCGACATAATAGACTGGGACGTTGTTGAAGAAAGATATAACAGCCACATTCAATTTTAACGAAAAGAAAGATAGTTAACCCGTTTAACTATCTTTCTTTTGATTTAAATTTTGTTTTATGGTTTCATTCATCTTCTCATTGATTTTCATAAGAAACTCTCTATTTTCCTTATAAAAATTTAGTAACACCAAAAATGGTGGCTTTTTATATACATGTGCTGTATCATTTCTAAACTTACTCAATGTTTTATATAATAATATATTTTCATTTGGCAAATACCCTTCTTTGATACATACTTCTAAAGATTCTCCATAAGTCATTTTGCTCACACTTATAGCTAACACCTTCAAGCACTGACTCATATAATTTCCAAGAACTTCTTTATATTGAAGAAAGCTTGTTCTAAAGCTTTGCTCTAAATGCTTTTTTATTATATCTAATTGTTCATCGTAAATCCTTGTTATTTCATCTAAATCTTGTATAATTTCTTGCATATTCGTACTTAAATACTTTAATCTTTCAATATTAATTCTATTCATTCAGTCCACACCTTTCATCTATACATGATTCTATAAACCACCACTCACCTGAAATCCATTCATTAAATCTTTCAAACCATTCATCAAATTTTTCTGTTGTTTCCATTAATGATTTTCCACTTAAAATCTCTTTCAATAAAATAGTATTATTTTTTTCTGGCAAAATAAGGTCTACTTCTTTTCCTAATTTATCACTAATTCTCTCTTCTAAATCTACTAATTCAATGTACGTTAAACTATCGCTAAAGATTGCAATATCTACGTCACTTTCTTCTGTAAACTCGCCTGTTGCATAAGAACCAAATAAATAAAGTGCATCAATTTTTTCTTTTGGAAGTATTGGTTCAATTTTTTCATAAATTTTCTTATAATCCATATCACTTTCCCCCCTTGATAATTTTATTAATTATCTTAATTCTTCACTTATCTTACCTTTATTATACATATAATTTCTCTCTAATCAATTAACTTCTAAAAAAGAACTCACCATTATTGATGAGTTCTTTTACTATCTTATATGTTTAAGAATTTTTCAAATCTTTCTTTTACTTTTTCTTCACCTAAAATTTGCATTATAGTGTAAAGGTCAGGAGTGTTTGTTCTGTGAGTTATTGCAATTCTTACCGCTCCTGCAAAGTCTGAAACCATTCCTTTGAATTTTTCTGGCTCTGCTTTGAATTCTTTTCTATTAGTTGCAAATCCGTTGTTTGAAGCTAATTCTTTTAAATGCTCAAACCATTCTTCTTGACTGCTTAA
>NZ_JBOFRG010000304.1:0-3317 GCF_051650885.1 Clostridium sp. | reverse complement strand
AAAATTAAGAGAATTGATGTGAGTACTTTAGAAGAACTTAAGAGAGAGCTTATAAATGAAGGCTATAAGGTAGACTTTCTAAGCGATAAGGAATTAGAAGCTTTTGTTTCAAAAGAGTTTGAAGTAGAAAGTGAAGTTTTAAATAAAGTTTTAGACAAAATAAAGGATGAAGTTTCTTATAGAGCAAAAAATGTGAGAGAAATTTTAGAGTATATTATTAAAGATATAGTTTTTGAAGAGGAATTTCTTAAGCTTTCGAATATACTAGAAAAAATAGAGAAGATAGAGATAAAGAGAGAAGAGTATGAAAGAGAAGTTTATGAAATTGAAGAAGTTAGTCATATTTTAGAAGATATAGAAGAGGCGAAGAGGTATTCAGAAGATTCTTTAAGTTTAGAAGAATTTAATGAAATTGAAGGGTTAGAGAAAAGATTAGAGATGGAAAATGTTTTTACTAAGGATATTGAATTATTAAAGAAGATAATAATGAAAAAAGATAATTACATAGAAAGTTATAATAAGGAAACCAGTATAAAAACTATTGAAGTGAAAGTTGAAAAGATTAGTTTAGATTATATAAAACATAAAAAAGGTACTGTTGAGTACATGGATTATTTAAATGATAATTTTAAAAGGCTAAAAAGTGTTATAAATTTTTTAGAAAATAAAGAAGGAATAGTAAAGATAAATCAAAGTAATCTTCTTTTAGATTCTATAAATATTGCAGTAGTTGATTTTAATAACAAAAAGTTTAAGGCTATAAGTGGAAGTAAAGAGATAGATGGATATGTGAAATGGACAAAGAATGGATTTAAAGCTATGAGAGTAAATAGGTTAGGACAAGTCGGAACAGGCTATAGAAGAATATATGATAGTGAAAAAAAGATTTTAGATAATATAGACAAAGAGATAAGAGAAAAGAATTTAAAGGGTTTTGGAACTCTTAAACTATATAGCAAATGGGAGCCTTGTCCAAGTTGCTATTATGTAATAAGTCAATTTAAAGAGAAGTACCCTAAAATAGACATAGAAATAAAATATAGTAGAAAGTATGGGAGTTAGGATATAGTATTATCATTTATAAAAAGTAGCTACATATAAATATATACTACAATAGTAATGAAAAATTACAAATATAAAGAATGTGTTGCAAAAGTATCCCTAAAAGTGTAATATAATATTACGAATATTAATTAGAGGAGGTATAAATTATGATAACAAGTGAAATTATAGGTGGAAGAATTAAAGATATAAGAGAAGATAAGAAAATAAGCCAACAGTTTATGGCAACTAAACTAAAAGAGTTAGGTATATCGATGAGCAGAGAAACATTAAGCAAGATAGAGAATGGCAACAGAAGTGTATCAGCTGTCGAGTTAAAAGCAATAGGTTCAATATTAGACGTAGATGTAGATATATTGTTGCAAGATAATGAGGATGACAATTTAGTTACTTTATTTAGAAAAAGAAATGTAAATGAAGAAACTGTGAAGAGAGTAGAACAATTACAAGATATGATTATGAGTTTTATGAATCAAAAGAACATTATAGAAACAATACCAAGTACTAATGTAGAACCTTTATGGAGGGATTAAAATATATGTGTTTAACTAAAAAGGATTTGAAACTGCCAGAAGAAGGTTTAAGGATAAAAATAAAGCAATTAGCAGACGAGGTAAGATATAGATTCTCAAAGAAGGGCATTGTAGATATATTTGATATTTTAGATGATGTAGCATTTTTCATTAGAAAGCCATTAGATATATACGATATATCAGGCTTTGCAACTTACTTTAATGAAGAGTTTGTTGTGTTTTTAAATAGTAGTTTTACATTGGGGCATGAAAGGTTCACAGGAGCTCATGAACTTTATCATATACTTTACAATGACAACCTATTAAAGAAAGATAAACTTCTAATAAATGATTCTGTTTATGTAGACGAAGAGAAAAAAGCAAACGTATTTGCAGCAGAATTTTTAATGCCAGAAGACTATGTTAAAGAGTTGTTTTACAAGCTTGTTAATGTTGAGAAAGATAAAGTAGAAGTAAGACATATAGTTAGACTGAATAGTACTTTAAAAGTAAGTTATAAATCTATGGTAAAAAGATTGGTGCAGTTAGATTTATGCGATATAGGACTGTATGAAGATTTAAAAGAGTATGGAGCATTAAATAGGAAAGAAGAATTAAGAGAAATAACTAAGATAGAAGGTTACGACATATCATTAATAGTACCAGCAAAGGTATCATATGTATCAAAAGAATATCTAGAAATAGCAAAACAAAATTATGAAAAAGGCAAAATATCTTATGGGAAAATAACCCAGCTTCTTGAGTTTATAAATGAAACACCAAAGCATTACGGTTATGATGAACCGGAAGATGATGAAATAGTATAGATGCAAAAGTACACAGCAGCTATATCAGACACAGATATTCTCATTAATTTAGCTAAGGTAGATAGATTAGATATACTTAGCTTGCTATTTTCAAAGATAATAATACCTTACTTTGTATATGACTATGAATTGAGAAAGAAAACAGGAGTATACTTTTCTAAAATTGAAGCAGAAATAAATAAGAAAAATAGCATATTTGAAATACTAAATAGAGAAGATGATTCGGTAGTAAATAAATTAGCTATTCCAGTAATAAAAAAGAAGAAAGACTCTATAGGACCAGGGGAAAGTGAGTGTGCAGGATATGCAACAGCATTAAGAATACCTATAATAATCTCTGATAATCATACAGAATTTGCTTGGTTAGAAGAGTACATAACATTAACCCATAATAATATAATAAGTTTGTGTATATATTTTAAGTTACTGAGTGCACCAGAAGGTGAAGAGATATTTAATGATATAAATAGTTTATTATCTAGACCTACTAGATTGACATTCGACTTGGTATATACAAGGTCTTTTAAACGTTTTAGTAATAGCGGATGGGATGAGTATTTGGGAATTAAATAGGTATGTATAATATTTAATAAAAAGAATTAGGAAAAAGTATATAGAGAGAAGAGTGTTTGAGATTATCAAGCACTTTTCTCTTTTCTAAAGGTTAAAGGGGTTTTGCCACAAAGCTTTTTAAACATTTTAATAAAGTTAGAACTATAGCTGTATCCAATCTTTTTAGAAATTTCATCAATGGAAAGTTCTGTAGTTACTAAAAGGTTTTTGGCTAATGAAATTTTTAGTGAAGTGGAGTATTCACTTATAGACATATGATATTTTTTAGAAAATCCTGCTTTAAGCTTTTGTTCATTTAAGAAGACCATATTACTTAGGGTAGATATGGTAGGGGGATTTTGAA
>NZ_JBOFRG010000303.1:0-1777 GCF_051650885.1 Clostridium sp. | reverse complement strand
GGAGTTCATTGCAAAGTACTTGGAGTCGGGGATCATTAGACCGAGTAAGAGCCCATGGAGGAGTCCTATAGTAATTGCACCGAAGAAGGGTGAGAGAGGTAGGTTCTGTGTCGACTTTAGAAGATTGAATGATGTTACGGTGAGAGATGCTTATCCGATGCCAAGGGTAGAAGATCTGATTAACGCTTTACATGGGGCAAGTTACTTTAGTAAGATGGATGCTGAATCTGGTTATCATCAGATTGATATGGACCCGCGGGATATAGAGAAGACGGCTTTTGCGTGTAGGGAGGGATTGTTTGAGTTTACAAAGATGCCGTTTGGCCTGGTGAATGCTCCAGCTACATTCCAGAGGACGATGGACATGGTGCTTAAACCGTTTTTATATAAATTTGTGATAGTCTATATGGACGATATTTTGATCTATAGTAGATCTCTAGAGGAACATAAAGAGCATCTTAGAGAAGTTCGCAGGAAGTTGGAGGAGGTAGGTTTGAGGTTGAATGTTAAGAAATGTGAATACGGTAAGAGGGAAATAAAGATTTTAGGACATACTATCTCCGGAGGATGTGTAAAGGTGGACGAGGAAAAAGTGAAAACTATTAGGAGTCTACCAGTTCCCGACACTAGGAAGAAGTTGCAATCGTTTCTGGGATTATTTAATTATTGTACTAAGCACATTAAGGACAGCTATAAACTCACTGCGGAATTATATGCGGTACTCAAGCTTAAGGACAAAGCTGAGGTAGCGTTTTGGGCATGTTCAGAGAAGGAGACGGAGTATGTCAAGTCTATAGAGAAATGTAAGAAGGCGTTGGAGGAAGCTGCAATTTTGACGATTCCAGATTTGAATGAGAAGTTTACATTGACGACGGACGCGTCGAAAGAGGGTATTGGTGCTGTGCTTTCACAGGTAATAGACGGTGAGGAGAAAATTGTTTGCTATTATGGTGCGTTGAAAAATATGGCGGAAAGGAACTATTCCACGACTGAACAGGAGTTGCTGGCTGTGATCAAGGCGATTCAACATTTTCGTGAGTATTTAGTGGTACAAAAGTTTGAGTTAAGGACAGACCACAAGGCCTTGACTTACCTCTTTAAGTCGCGGAACATGAAGGCGCGACTAGCAAGATGGTCGTTATTGATACAGGAGTATGATTTTGATATAACTTATATTAAGGGAGAAGTTAACTTTACGGACCATCTTAGTCGGGAATTTGAAGGTACTTGTTTGGCTGTTCGGAAGGAGGAACTAACGGTTAAAGAGCTCTCAGATTTGAGGGCAAAGGAAATACTTATATACTATCATGATCTCCTTGGTCACGGTTCAGCGGGAAGTTTAAAGTATGCTGTATCGAGTAAATACACATGGAAAAATCGTAACAAGGACATTGCTGAGTTCGTAAGGAACTGTAGAATTTGCCAGCAGGAATCCTCATTAAATGAGAAGCAGGATAATGTTGTTATAGGATCAAAAGAAAAAGGGGAATTGTGGGAGGTAGATATAGTGGGACCGTTTAAGGATAGCGAGAGGGGATGTAAATATATTCTCACAATGATCGATCATTGCACAAAGATATCAGAAGTTTCAGCCCTTGTTACAAAGGATATGGAGACAGTAGTTAGGTTGGTGCATAGGTACATTACAAGAAAACACGGAGCCCCAAAATCGATTCTCTCCGATAACGGAAGGGAATTCAAAAATAGACTAACACAGGAGTATGCTCAGAGGTGGGGAATTAACTGGAAATTTGGGTCTCCCTATTGTCCAACAACT
>NZ_JBOFRG010000302.1:0-11822 GCF_051650885.1 Clostridium sp. | reverse complement strand
TTGAATTAATTTTGATAATAAATAAATGGAATCTACCTTTTCAAGTTCCACTTTAAGCTCTACTTCAAAAGCTTCAATTAATCGTATGCAGAAGCGTTCTTCTTTTTCAAATTCTGATTCCATACCTTCAAAATTCATTTTTATAACAATATATCTGCTCCTTAATATTTTATCTAATTTATTTAAAGTTGTTGTTTTTCCATACTGTCTTGGTTTATTTATAACAAAATATTTTTCTTCTTGTACTAATTTTACAATTTGCTTTAACTTAGAATTTATATTAACCATATAATGCTTCTTTTCATTACAAATTCCAGTTGTATTAAAGCTTTTTTTTATTTGTACTTCATCAAAAAATTCTATATATCCCATTTATTCACTCCCTATAAGTATCTTATCTTTTATTTTAGCCTACTAGGGGTTCTTTATACAAATATCATTTTTAAAATTCAATATTATTTTTTTAAATTACTTCTTCTTTAAACTTTTCTAATCCGATTCTTTCAATAAAAAAGCCAAGCTTTTCTCCTGCTTCTGCATTTTCACTATAATATGCCATTATATTATCTACGACTTTCAATGCCTCTTCTTCGCTTATATCCTTAATTATGATATCTGCAACTCTTGGATTATATCCTGCCGAACCTCCTGCAACTACCATTAATCCAGTTTTATCCGCTATTATTCCAACATCCTTTGCATAAACACTTCCACAAGCATTTCTACAACCTGCAACTCCAATTTTAGTTCTACAAGGCATAGGCATCCATTGATATTTCTTAGAAAGTCTCATTCCTATACCAATAGTATTGTATTTTGACCTTTTACAAAAACCTGCTGGACACATTTCTACATTTTTCACAGTATTCTGACCTTTTACTGCAGGTTCCATTCCAAGCTCTTTCCAAATCTCTGGTAAGTCCTCACCTTTTAAATTTGTAATTAAAAGCCTTTGTCCTGATGTTATCTTTATAACACCATCATACTTTTTAGCTACATTCGTTATCTTCTCTAAATCTTCAATCTTAACAAACCCTCCTGGAATATGTGGAGTTATTCCAAAAGTTCTCCTTCCATCACGAACCTTCTGTAAATTCCCATGATGAGTTCCACTCACCATATTTGGTGCACCTAAACCTGTCTCCATCTCTATCTTTCCTTTCCATTTATCATCTATTTTAATTATAATTTCCTCATTTTATCCTTTTATTATACCATCACTACTTAAAATACATTGTAACTAAAGTTACAATATACAACTCTTCCCTCTTAACTTTTCCCTCTTAACTAAAAAAAGAATTACCTTCTTCAAAGTAATTCTTTTCACTCTTAAGATATCTTCTTTATCTCATACCCTTTATCTTCTAACATTTTTATTATGCTATCATCTCCAAAGTAATGAAGTGCACCTACAGCCACAACATAACTTTCTTTTTCCTTCATATAACCTTCTATTTTTTCTACCATTCCTTTGTTTCTATCTACTATAAGTGCTTTATATACTTCTTTATCTTCTTTCTGCATTTCTATAGCTTCATTCATAGTTTTTTCTTCACCATTTTTGTAAGCTTCCATAAGACCTTTGGCATAATCAACATCTTCTTTAACCATATCTTCAAAGGTACCTTCCACATATGTGTCTAAAGTTTCAATCAATGCCTCTATTCCCATTATTTTATTTAATAATTCTGTTTGAAATTCTAAAGTTTCTACTTGTGTTACTTTTTTACCATCCGCCTTATACTTTTCTATTAATTTATCATCAAAAGTTTCCATTGATAAATCTGCTTTTTTATAAATAGCTTCACTTATAAGCTGGTTCACACCAAATGCTTTAAACATTTTTACTTGATCATAATCTATTCCTGCATCCTTGCATAACATATACAACTTTTGAACCTTTACTATATCTAGCTCTGATTCTATACTTTTCCCCTGTGGTTGAAGCATATCCATTGCAGATGCCATTAATTCCTTTTCTGTTGGATTAATCTCAACTGATAACACATCAGTCTTTTTAATTATTTCGTTTACACCTTCAGAAAAATAATCATATTTTGTATCAATAGGATGCATTGTTCCTATTAAATAAATGCTTTTTCCATCCTTTGTAGCCTCCCATTGATACCCTTTTGCTATGGCTTTTTGTTCTTTAACCTCTTCCTTTTTTTCAGCACCACATCCAATAAATGCACCAAGTACAAATACTGTACTCATTGCAATGCTCACTACCCTTTTTACCCTTTTCATATTTGTTCCCCCTAAGAAATATTCTCTATTATATTTTCTATTTCTACATCGTACAAATATTCCCTTTTTCTTTCTTCAATTTTCTCTTTATTTATTTTTCTTATAGTATTTTGACCTATATTCAAGCTAGATTTTATCTTTCCTTTGTCTCCATCATTCTCATTTATTATCTTTTCACCTAGCTTTATGCTTCCACTACACTTAGGCATTCCATTTAAATACCCTATTACAATTTCCCCAATTTTATTTTCTACCTCTATTTCACCACTAGCATTTTCTAATATAATTCTTGTACTTCCTGTCTCTTGATTTGTCTTTATATCTTTTCCATTGGCTATAAATAAATCTATCGCTCCAACCTTAACACTTGCATCTAATTTATTTATTTCAATTAATTCTTTATTTAATATTCCTCCAACGCCAATACTAATATTTCCTTCATTAATTTGTACTTTATCTAAAATAACTACACCTATTCCCATTTTAATATCAATATCTTTATTAAAGCCTTTAGGTAACTCTATATTTATAACAGTTCCTAAATTGTCATTAACTAAGTTTGTAATATGACCCCATTCTACTCCTACAATATTCCATGTATCATTTATCTCTAATACCTTATTTTCAAACTTTGTCTCTAAAAATTTCTTCTCTCCCATTACGTTTACTACAATCTTATCCGTTTTACTTTCATTAAATGTAACTATTCCACTCTTCATTTTTATATTTATTTTATCTACATTCCCTTTTTCTTCATTCATTGAAAAAGCTATTTCTTTCCCCTGCTCTTTTTTTGTTCCTATTTCACTAACAGCTACATCATAATTTCTTTCACTATAATCCATCTTTCCAAATTTAACACTACACCCTGTTAAGCCTAGTATCATAGTAACTCCCAATATTACCCCTAATTTTTTTACCATATATTTCACCTCTAATTAAAATCAATTCCCTTTTCTAATGATTTTTTACCTATAATATAAAGTCCTATAGTCACTATTAAGCCAATTATTATATCTACTATCCCAACTCTAATTCCAATAATTTCTACATAATAATAATGTGGTAGAATTTTATGGATAACACCATTTACTATTTCACTAACTATCTCTATCCCAATAATTGCCCCTATAGTTACTAAAATGCTTAATCCATATCCTCTTGTATATCTCTTTACTCCTATAAATATACATATCATTTCCATATAAGTTGCTACCCCTAAGATATACATTACACCTACTGCTACCAATACAAATTCAACAAAATAAACTAAGGATAGAAAATCTTCATATGCTATATTTACTAATAAAACTTGTGAAAAGAATATTATAACTATCGGTACTGCAACTAATGCATATTCAATCACCTTTGCTATTATATATTCATGACTTTTTATTGGTGTTGAAAATAATAAGGCATTTTCTTTTGATAACCTTCTTGTGAATTTAAAGAATGATACTATTGGTATAATTATCAAGGCTATCATTACGAAGAAGAAGTTTAAAAATAAAACTATTCCATTTCCAACTAAACTTGTAGCTACCGCTAATAGTAATAGATAAATAAAAAATACTACTCCTCCCATAATTCTATTTTTCTTAAACCCATGTTTTAATATATTTATTATATTTTTCATACCCTTTTTACCCCTTAAATATTTCTTTGTAAGAACCTTCTATAGATGTTCCATACTTTTCTCTTATATTATCTGCATAATCACTTTCTACAACTTTCCCATCTTTTATAAATAAAACTTTATCTAAAAGTCTTTCAAGCTCCCCAACATAATGCGTAGTGATTATCATAGATGCACCCTCTATCATATTTTCAATTATTGCATTTACAATTTCATCACGAGATAAGATATCTACCCCTGAAATTGGTTCATCCAAAATATATAATTTAGCCCTTCTTCCAAAAACAAGGCTTAAAGAAACTTTTTCAAGCATACCTTTTGATAAACTTCTAAGCTTTTCATTACCCTCTATATTCATAAACTTTAAAAGCTTTCTAGTTCTCTCTTCATCAAAGTCTTCAAAAAAATCTTTATAAAATCTAATTGTATCTTCAATCTTCATCCAATCATAAAACTGATTACTTTCCCTTAAATAAGACACTATCTTTTTTGTTTCTTCAGATACATTTATCCCATTAACTAAAACTTCTCCTGAATCAGCTTTTAAAAGTCCACCTATTATATTTAAAAGAGTTGTTTTTCCATTTCCATTCGGTCCTAAAATTCCCAAAATAGTTCCTCTTTCTAAGTTAAATGAAATTCCCTTTAAAACTTTCTTTCTTCCAAAGCTTTTCTCAATATTTATAACCTCTAATATATTCTCCATTTTTTATATCTCCTCATAAAAATCATTATATGCTTTAATAATTTCTTCCCTTGTAAACCCTAATTCCTTCGTATCTTTAACAAACTTTTTTATAATCTCTTTAGACATATCCACTCTAACTTTACTTATAACTTCTTTATCATTTGTTACAAACTTCCCTATACCCCTCTTTGTATAAATAAGACTTTCCCCCTCAAGTTCTGCATACACTCTTTGTATTGTATTTGGATTAACTTTAAGCTCTGTTGCAAGCTCTCTTACTGATAACAATTTATAATCTTCGTCATATTCCTCTGAAACAATTTTCTTCTCTAAGAACTTCTTTATTTGAATATATATTGGCTCATTAGTGTTGAACTCTATCACTACTTCACCCCCTTGTATTACTGTACTACTTATATAATACACTCATTCACAATTTTGTTACAAGTTTAAATTTCCTTATTTTTCTATTTTATATCTAATTATCTCTACTTTTCTTTTATTTCCTTATTTTTACTAATTCTCTCTTTTTTCCAAAATAAAAAAAAATCAGTAAGACAAAATATCCTACTGATTTCTATTATTTACACTCTAAAACATACGCTGGTGGTATATTTCTCATTGTTTTTCTTGTTTGTATATTTTTAAAATACTTTTTAAATAAATCTATTTTAACTAATGAATATTGGAATGTTATAAATCTTCCACTATCACTTAATAAGTCTTCTGTCTCTTCTAAAATCTTTGTTGAAACTTCTTTTGGTAAAATTGTAAATGGCAGTCCTGATACTATATAAGAAACTTCTTCAACGTTATACATTTCTAAATATTTTCTTATATTCTCAGCTCCATCATTTATTATTTTTACATTTTCTTTGTGTCCATAAAGATTTACTATCTTATCATAGAATTCTTTATTTACTTCAAATATTAAAAGAAGCGTGTCCTCCTTTTTTCTAGCTATAAGCTTCTCTGTGAATACACCAGTTCCTGGACCATATTCCACCAAACATTTGCAATTTTCAAAATCAATTGTTTCTACCATTTTTTCTGCTAAGTATTTACTACTAGGTGCCACAGCCCCCACTGTTCCTGGCATCTTAAAAAATTCTTTAACAAATTTCATATTTTATTAACCCCTTTTCCATATTATGTCTCTATTATCTCATATAAACTCAATTTTTAAACTTATTATTTTCTTAATTTTTCTTAATTTTTCTTAATATTTCTTTAATGTATCATTTTTCTATTGAAAAAAAATGCTATAAGCACATTTTTGCTTATAGCTTTCTTTTATAATCCACAATCTATTTCATCTTCTGGAATATACACGTTACAATCAAATAATTCATTTGAAAAATCAGGAATTAAAAACTTAGTATACACTTCTTTAAGCTCTTCTTTTGTTTTTATTCCATTATCTCTCAATATTATTTTACCTTCTCTCACACAACCATCCATTAAAGCTTTAAATTCCTTTGCTTTTTCAGAATGTACTGTTTCACCATTTGAAAATAAAAATTCTCTTAAATCCACTAAAGCATCTCTAAATTTATTGTTTAACTCTTCTAATTTATTTATATCTTCTACTTTCATCATTTTTTCCTCCTTTAAGTATCCTATATATTGATGATACAAGATTAAAGATTAAAAATAAACCTTTAATTTGCCACACTTTTCTATTAATAGCCTAATCAGTATATTTTTTTGATATAATATTTAAAGTAACTATATATAACAAAGGAGAAAATAAATGAGTAAACCATTTTTTAAAGACTATAAAATTAATATCTATGATGTTGATTCAAGGCATTACTGCAAATTTTCAACATTAGCTAACTATCTATGGGATGTTGTTATAACACAGTCTGATGCTTTAGGTGAAACAACTGAAGGTTTTGTTATGGATAATTCATCAGTATGGGTGTTACTTAAGTATGATATAAATATTTATAAATATCCTAAATTTAATGATGTTGTTTCAGTTTCAACAGAAGTTATTGGAACTAAAAAATTCTATGGATATAGACACTATACAATAAAATCTTCTTCAGGTGAACTTTTAGGTGAAGCTAATTCAATTGCAATTTTAATTGACTTCAAAAGAAGAAGACCTATGAAAATAACACCTGAACAATTAGCTGTATATGGGTTAAAAGAAGAATTAGAAAATCCACCTGTTTTAGATGATTTAAAAGAAGTTGAAAATATTAATTTTTCAAATGAATTCCTTATGACTTACAGTGATACAGATTCTAACAACCATGTTAACAATGTAAGATATATGGAAATGGCAGTAAATACATTACCATCAGATATTATAAATAACTACGATATATCTAACATTAAAGTTTTATTTAAAAAAGAAACTAGTCATGGTCATACTGTTAATGTTTCTAGTGAAGTTATAAATACATCTGAAAATACTATAACTACACTTCATTCAATATCAGAAGAAAAACTTCTTACTAAGTTAGAAATCACTTGGACTAAAACCACAGATAAAACACTCTTCTAAAAAAAGATAGAATTAAATTTAAAAATTCTTAAATTTAATTCTATCTTTTATTTTTCACAAAAAAAAATTGAAATGCTATATTAAACATTTCAATTTTGTAAGGTTATTGAAACCTTAATCAATATGTTCTTTTCCTCTTTTAGCTTAAAATTAAATCATAGATTAACAAAGCTTAGGAGGAAACGAACATGAAAAATATATTATTAACTTCAAAAGAAATTTTAAAGGTGGTTTTTGCATATTACACAAATAGCGAAAAAAGCTTCTAACAACTAGCTTCTACAACTTCTTCTACTACATCATTTTTAGCAGTAGACTTTAGTTCTCTCATTGACTTATAGAAAAGTAATCCTGTTATTATTGCAGATAATCCGTCACTTATAGCACCTGCAAGCCATATTCCATTTAGTCCTATATACTGTGGTAATATAATCATCAATGGAATTAACAATATAACTTGTCTTAAAAGACTTAAGAACATAGATATCTTAGCTTTTCCTACTGATTGGAAGTAATTTGAACTAATAATTTGGAATCCTATAACTGGTATTACCGCTAAATATATTCTTATTCCATTTTTAGATATTTCTAAAAGTTCCTTATCATTATTAAATATTTTTATTAAAAACTCTGGTGCAAACTGAACTACCATCCAGCCTAATGTAACAATTACAGTCGCCGCAACAACTCCATAAAAAACAGTTTCTTTAACTCTCTTATATTTTTTAGCACCATAATTATATCCTATTATTGGCTGTGAACCTTGATTAAGACCAAATATAGGCATCAAGAAAATCATCCCTATACTCTGTACAATAGTCATAGCACCAATTGCTAAATCCCCACCATAATGCTTTAATGAGTTGTTTGCTATAACTTGTACAATGCAAGCTGCAAGTTGCATACTACAAGGACTTATTCCAATGGAAAATATACTTAAAACTACTTTTCTCTCTAATTTAAAGTTTTGTCTTTTTAACTTTATATTACTCTTTTTACCTACAAAATAATATAATATCCACACTGTGGTTACTATTTGAGACATTACAGTTGCAATAGCAGCTCCTCTAACACCTAAATTCAATCCAAAAATTAATATAGGATCTAATATAATATTTATAATTGCTCCTATAAGCATTGACATCATTGCTATTTTAGGACTTCCATCACTTCTTATTGAGTGATTTAATCCAAAGCTCATCATATTTACAATAGTTCCTATAAATATAATTTGCATATATTGTTTAGCATAAATTTCAGTTTCTACCCCTGCACCAAATGCCTTTAATATAGGATCCATAAATATTAATCCACCAACCGTAAGTATTACACTGAATATTATTATTAATACAAATGCATTCCCTAAATGTTTTTCAGCCGTCTTATTATCATGCTTTCCTAAAAATAAGGATATTCTTGCCGCTGTTCCTACCCCAACTAACATACCAAATGCCAAAATAATTGTCATAATTGGCATTGTTATTCCAACACCTGTTATTGCAAGCTTCCCTATATCAGGAATATTACCAATATACATCCTATCAATTATATTATATAAAGTATTTACAAGCATTCCTACAATAGCAGGAATAGAAAAACTAAGTAAAAGTTTTTTTACGCTTTCTTTTCCTAATCGATTCTCTTCCATTCTTTTCATCCCCCTTTTTTAACCTATCCTTTTATTTTAACAAATTATTAATATTTTTTCTAATTTTTGAACATAAAAAAAGGACTACTAAATTTTTAGTAGTCCTAACATATCTTATTTAACACTATTTCTTTCGATTATGCTATATGGTAATACAAAGTTTGCTTCATCAAGCTCTTGCTTGTTTAGAAGCTTTATAAGCATTCTCATTGCAACTGATCCCATATCATAGCTTGGTTGTGCTACAGTAGTTAATTTAGGATAGAACATTTCTCCAACATAGTTGTTATTAAATCCTAATACACTTACTTCTTCTGGTACTGATATACCACTATCTCTAAGTCCATTTATAACACCCATTGCAAGTTCATCAGTTGCACATACAACTGCATCTAATTTCTTTCCTGATTGAATGAACTTTTCTGCTGCTGTTATTCCTGATTTTGACTTTAAATTAGCTAAGTAAATTAAGTCTTCATCAATATCTATTCCTGCTTCTTTTAAAGCTTTTTCATATCCTATGTATCTATCATTCCATGCATTTCTTTCATCTTTTTCTGCTCCAACGAAAGCTATGTTTTTAAATCTCTTATCTAGTAAGTATTTAGTTCCTTCGTAACCAGCCATAACATTGTCTATAGTTACACTTGGTAATTTTTTTTCTTTATCTTCTGTTTCAACTAAAATAGTTGTTATGTCTAATTCATTTATTAAATCAAGTATTTCATCTTGAAGTGAACTACTCATATAAATAACACCATCAACCATTTTTTCTTTTAAAACTCTTAAGTATTCCTTTTCTTTTTCAATATCAAAATCTGAGTTTCCAAGTATTATATTATAATCATAGATATTTGAAACATCTTCTGCTCCTCTTACAATCTCAGGATAAAACTGACTTGATATATCTGGTATAAGAATTCCTATTGTTTTTGTTCTTTGTGTTTTTAAACTTCTTGCAACTATATTAGGTCTATACCCTAATTTTTTTATAGCATCTAGTACTTTCTTTTTTGTATCTTCGTTTACAACGTCAATATCATTTAATACTCTTGATACTGTCGCGATTGAAACTCCTGCTTCTCTTGCAACGTCTTTTATAGATGTAGCCATATTCATTCCTCCCATTTACTTATTAATTTATTAATTATACTTATCATAAACCTTTAATTCAAGCTTTAAACTTAAACTTTATCTATTTAATAGTTTTTTTATAATAAATTACATTTATTTTTAATTTATGTTGTATTTTTATGAAAACATTATCTTAATTTTATTATATATTGAAATTTTTGTAAATCATAGCCTTTTTACAAAAAAAATTAGAGGTCTTACATTTAAGACCTCTAAAACATATCTATTTTACAACTTTAACATTCATTTTTAATGTTTCACCATTTATAGTTACTTCTGTATATTCAGATTCTTCTCCATAAATAACTTTTTTAGTTAAAGTTTCTTTCATGATTGTGTCTTGGAACTTCTTAACTACATTTAATAACATATCATTTTCTGCAACAAATAATTCAATATTATCTGCAACTTCAAATCCTTTTTCTTTTCTCATGTTTTGGATTTTTGAAATCATTTCTCTTACATGACCTTCTTCTTTTAACTCTTCAGTTATGTGAGTGTCAAGAACAACTCCTGTATCTCCTTCACCTGCAAATGCAAATCCTTCAAGTCCTTGCATTGTTACAAGTAAGCTTTGAGCATTTAATTCAATAGAAGTTCCATCAACGTTTATAACTTCAACTTCACCATTTTGAATTTTTTGTGCTAATTCCATTTGATTTCTAGAAGCGATTTCTTTTCTTATTCCTGGAATTAACTTTCCGTATGCTCTTCCAAGTACAGGTAAGTTAGGCTTAATTTCAAAATTAACATATTTAGAAAGGTCTGCACCAAACTCTATTTCTTTGATGTTTAATTCGTTAGCAATTATATCTCCATAGTATTCTGGTAGAGAAGTTGTAGATACTAGTATCTTAGAAAGTGGCTGTCTGTTTTTAACATTAGCTCCATTTCTAGCACTTCTTCCTAATTTAACTATTGTATAAGCTAAATCCATTTGCTTTTCTAAATCTTTATCAATTTCTTTTTCATTAGCTTGTGGCCATGGACATATGTGAATACTTTCAGTTGCATTCTTATCCATATTAACTACTAAGTTTTGATAAATTTCTTCTGTTATGAATGGAACAAATGGTGCTGCAACCTTTGATAAAGTTACAAGAACTTTATTTAATGTTACATAAGCTCCAATCTTATCATCAGTTAATTCTGATGACCAGAATCTTGATCTGTTTCTTCTTACATACCAGTTTGATAATTCATCAGTAAACTCTTCTATAGCTAATGCTGAATTTGTAATTGAGTAGTTATCTAATCCATCTTCTACTGTTTTTATTAATGTATTTAATTTTGATAAAATCCATTTATCCATTACATTTTCTGATACGAAATCAGCATAATCATTTGGATTGAATTTATCTAAATCTGCATATAAAACATAGAATGAATATACGTTCCATAAAGTTCCTAAGAATTTTCTTCCTGCTTCTGCAACATCATCAATTGAGAATCTTGTTGGAAGCCATGGAGCACTTGCAGTGTAGAAATGCCATCTTGTAGCATCTGCACCTTGAGTATCTAAAACATCAAATGGGTCAACAACGTTACCTTTTGATTTACTCATTTTTAATCCTTTTTTATCAAGCACGTGCCCTAAAACTATACAGTTTTCAAATGGGTTTCTATCAAATATTGCAGTTGAAATTGCAAGTAATGTATAGAACCATCCTCTTGTTTGGTCAACAGCTTCTGATATAAATTGTGCTGGGAAGTTTTCATCAAATAATTCTTTATTTTCAAATGGATAGTGAAGTTGTGCAAATGGCATTGAACCTGAATCAAACCAACAGTCAATAACTTCATGAGTTCTAGTCATTTCTTTTCCACATTTTTCACAGTTTAAATGTACTTTATCTATGAAAGGTTTATGAAGTTCTATATCATCTGGTACATTTTGACCTTTAGCTTTAAGCTCTTCAATACTTCCTATACATTCTCTGTGACCACA
>NZ_JBOFRG010000301.1:0-58605 GCF_051650885.1 Clostridium sp. | reverse complement strand
TCATATTATAAAAGTTTTGTGTGATGAAGAGAGTGATGAGACTCATAATAGGGTTAAACTATATGTAAGTAATCTCTTATACAAAATGGTAATAAAAGATTATAAAAAGAGAGAATTGTTTCAACTTATAAAAGACACATATTTTTTTCTAAAACAAGATGAAATATTAGAAATTGAAATTTTGATAATGGAGGTGCTTTTTAGAGAAAATAAAATAGAAGACGATTTAGGCGTATTTTGCGAAAATAAAATAAACAATATAATTGAGAAGATTAAAGAATGTCTAAATGAAAATAATGAAATGAACATAAATGGATTTATTACATTTAGGATGCGTAGCCTAAGAGAAGATATAGAAGAAATTATAGATAAAATAATACAAAAGTATATGGTGGAAAAAGAATATAAGGAATTTATAAAATTACTGAAATATTTTGTAGAGGTTGGGGAAAGTAAAATTGAAAAGGTAAATATAATAATAGACGATGAAGGAAAATATAGAATAGAAGATGAAGGTGGGCTAGATATATTTAGCCAATTTACAAAAGATATCGGGAATAGTAAAATAGGATTAGATGCTACAATTGAGGATGTAATAATAAGTGGTCTTATTACAAATGCACCAAAAGAAGTTCTTGTAATAGGAATGGAGAATTGTAGAAATAAAGAGTTTATGAAAACAGTAGAAAAAGTGTTCGAAGAAAGACTTATTTATATAAAATAAAAAAAATGTTGACAGAGAAAAAAAAATAAGATACAATAGGTTTTGTTAAGAAGAAACAGCCGTTTCTCACCAGCAACTCCATTGGATGTTCGCTTGGTAAATTATCTTTTGATTTAGATAGTTCAGGACGGCTTAGGCCGTCCTTTTATTATATGTAGTTTTTTAAGTTAAATACGGAGGTGGAAACTATTAGTAAAAATTATATTGCCAACGAAGAGATAAGAGGAAAAGAAGCTAGAGTTATCTCAAGTACTGGAGAGCAGCTTGGAATAATGTTAGTAAAAGATGCTTTAAGCAAAGCATATGATGAAGAATTAGATTTAGTGATGATATCACCAAATGCTAATCCACCAGTTTGCAAAATAATGGATTTAGGTAAATTCATCTATGAGCAATCAAAGAAAGAAAAAGAAGCAAAGAAGAAGCAAAAAATCATTAACATAAAAGAAGTAAGATGCAGTCTTACAATTGAAGAAAATGATATTGCAATAAAAGCTAAGAATGCAAGAAAGTTCCTATTAGATGGGGATAAGGTAAAGATCACTGTCAGATTTAGAGGAAGAGAAATGGAATTAACTCACATAGGTCAGCGAATTCTAGATAACTTCCTTGGAAAGCTTGAAGATGTTTGTATCATCGAAAAGCATCCTAAAAAAGAAGGAAGAAATATGACAATGGTTTTAGCCCCTAAAAAGGCATAACACTTGAGAGGAGGATTTTTATCATGCCAAAAATGAAGACACATAGAGGTGCAGCAAAAAGATTTAGAAAGACAGGTACTGGAAAGTTAAAAAGAGGAAAAGCTTTCAGAAGCCACATACTAACTAAGAAAAGCCAAAAAACTAAGAGAAAACTTAGAAAAGGTGGATACGTAGATAGTACACAAGAAAAAGTAATGAAGAAATTATTACCATACTTATAAGATTAGGAAACAGGAGGTTTTTAAAGAATGGCAAGAGTAAAAAGAGCAATAAACGCTCGTAAGAATCATAAAAAAGTTTTAAAACTTGCAAAAGGATACTACGGTGGAAAGAGCAAGTTATTCAAAACTGCTAACGAATCAGTTATCAGAGCATTAAGAAATGCATATGTTGGAAGAAGATTAAAAAAGAGAGACTACAGAAGATTATGGATTGCAAGAATAAATGCAGCTACAAGAATGAATGGTCTTTCATACTCAAGATTCATGAACGGAATCAAATTAGCTGGTGTTGACATAAACAGAAAAATGTTATCAGAAATAGCTATCAATGATGCAAAAGCATTTGCAGATTTAGTAGAATTAGCTAAGAAACATATAAACGCTTAATTATACAGGAATGCGACTTAGGTCGCATTTTCTTTATATTTTTTTAAATTAAATTTTTATGAATAAAATGAAAAAATAGATTAAACCTTGAGGTGAGTGAATGGAAAAAAAGGTTATTAGAAAAATTAATTTGAGTGGAGTGCAAGTTTTATCCTTAGGTTTTGCTATTGTAATTCTTGTAGGAGCAATATTATTAAGCTTACCAATATCATCGAAAAGTGGAGAGGGGACAAATTTCTTAGATGCACTTTTTACATCCACATCAGCAGTATGTGTTACAGGGCTTGTTACATTAGATACAGGGACATATTTTAATACCTTTGGACAAATCGTAATAATGTTATTAATAGAAATTGGCGGACTTGGATTTATGTCTTTTGCTACTTTTATAGCAGTGTTACTCGGAAAGAAAATTACTTTGAGAAATAGACTTTTAGTTCAAGAGGCTATGAATACTTTTAGCATCCAAGGGCTTGTGAAAATGGTAAAGTATGTTTTAGGATTTACTTTTGCGGTACAGTTTTTTGGAGCTCTTCTATTATCAACTCAATTTATACCTGAATTCGGTATATTGAAGGGGATATATTTTAGTATATTTCATTCAATATCAGCTTTTTGTAATGCTGGATTTGATTTGTTTGGACACTTTAGTAGTTTAACAAGTTATGCATATAATCCGGTAATTATATTAACAATAAGTGCATTAATTATAATTGGTGGACTTGGATTTACAATATGGTTAGAGATTTATAACTATAAAGGGGTAAAAAGATTTTCTGTTCACACTAAAATTGTAATATTAGTTACAGTTATATTAATAGTACTTGGAACTGTACTAATGTTTTTATTTGAAATGAATAATAATGAAACCATAGGAACCATGGGAGCAGGTGGAAAGTGGCTCAATTCATTTTTTGCATCAGTTTCACCAAGAACAGCAGGGTTTAATAGTATTTCAACTGATGCTATGACTACGTCAGGTAAATTTACAACTATACTTCTTATGTTTATAGGTGGATCACCAGGCTCAACGGCAGGTGGACTTAAAACGGCAACTTTTGGGATAATTATATTGACAGTTATTTGTGTTATAAAGGGAAGAGAAGATACAGAAGCATTTGGTAGAAGATTTTCAAAAGATTTAGTATATAAAGCATTTGCATTACTAATGATAGGAGCATTACTTGTAATAGTTGTAACGATGTTACTTGCAATTACTCAACCAAAGGAGAACTTTATAGATCTTTTATATGAAGCAACCTCTGCTTTTGGAACGGTAGGTCTTACAACAGGTGTTACTCAAAGACTTAATGCGATTGGGAAAATTATTATTATGATAACTATGTATTTAGGAAGAGTAGGTCCTATGACGGTAGTGTTAGCTTTAGTTAGAAATAAAATAAAACAAACTCATAAATATCCAGAAGGTAAAATTTTGATAGGTTAGAGGAGAGTAGATTATGGCAAGAAAACAATTTGTAGTCATTGGACTTGGAAGATTTGGTTCATCAGTTGCAGAAACTTTATGTAGTGTTGGACACGAAGTAATGGTAATAGATAAAGATGAAGATTTAATTCAAGACATATCAGATAAGGTAACTCATGCAGTACAATTAGATGCAACAGATGAAAATGCATTAAGAAGCTTAGGGCTTAGAAATTTTGATGTAGCAGTAGTAACTATTGGATCAAATATTCAAGCATCAGTTATGGCAACTCTTTTAGTTAAGGAGCTTGGAATAAAATATATTATAGCAAAAGGTAATAGTGATTTACATGCAAAGGTTTTATATAAAATAGGTGCAGATAGAGTAATTTTACCAGAAAAGGATATGGGTGTTAGAGTTGCACATAACTTAGTATCGGAGAGTATACTAGACTTTATTGAATTATCACCAGATTATAGTATAATGGAAATTCAAGCCTTAAAAGAATGGCATGATAAAAGTGTTGGTGAGCTAAAGCTTAGAAGTAGATATGGGATAAATGTTATGGCTATCAAAAACGGAAATGACATAAATTTATCTCCTGCACCAGAAGATATAATTCATGAAAAAGATATTCTAGTTGCTATAGGATCGGCAGAAGATCTAAGCAGATTAGAAGGGATGATTATAAAATTAAATTAAGACTAGAGGTGAGACTTTGATTTATATAGAAAGTAAAGAAAATAATTTCTATAAAGAAGCTAAAAAGCTTAAGGAAAGAAAAAATAGAAATAAATTAAACAAATATTTTATTGAAGGCTTTAGACTTGTAGAGGAAGCACTAAAAGCTAAAGTAGAATTAGATGCAATTGTATATATAAATGAAGCTCATGAAAAAGTCCTTGAAATTTTAGAGAAATATAATTATAAAGGTAGAGTTTTTGAAATGACAAAAACTCTATTTTTAGATATATGTGGAACTGAAACGCCACAAGGAATTGGTGGTGTAGTTAAAATACAAAAGAAGGAAATTGACTTAGATGGAGGCTTTTATTTACTTTGTGATAAGGTTCAAGATCCAGGGAATTTAGGAACTATAATTAGAACGGCACATGCAGTAGGAGTTTCGGGAATTATTTTAACTAAAGGGACTGTTGATATATACAATGAAAAGGTTGTAAGGTCAACTATGGGCTCAATGTTTTATGTGAATATATATATGGATGATGATAATTTTACAATGATAAAAAGCTTGAAAGAAAAGGAATATGAAATTATAGCAACTTCCCTTGAAGAGAGCTATGACTTTTTTAAAGCTGATTTAAGCGGAAATGTTGTTTTGACAGTTGGAAATGAAGGAAACGGAGTTTCTAAAGAAATTTTTGATTTAGCAAGCTTAAAAGTTAAAATTCCTATGCCAGGAGGATCAGAATCTTTAAATGTAGGAGTTGCTACATCTATTATTTTATATGAGAAGCTTAGACAAAACCTAATTAAGTAAAAATATTTTCTTGAAATTATATAAAAAGGAATGTATAATTTATTTAGTAAAATATAATAAAAAAAAGCAATGATAGAGAAAGTAGGTATTGTTTAGCTTTAAGGGAGAAAAAACCTTTGACTGGAAGTTTTTTTAAGTGAAGCTATACTGAAGTTCACTCTTGAGCTCTAGCTGTGAAAAAAAGTAGTAGCTAGCGGGAAACCGTTAAATTATACGAGATGAGTTTATAAATATTTTTGTAAACTAATTAGGGTGGTAACGCGGATTCTCCGTCCCTTTTTTATAAGGGACGGTTTTTTTTATGCAAAAATATGGTTAATTAAGAAAGGAGTTTTAAAATGCAAGAAAAACTTAACAATATTAAAGAGTTAGCTTTAGAGCAAATTAAAAGTGCTAAATCTTCAAATGAACTTGAAGAAATAAGAGTAAAATATCTTGGAAAAAAAGGTGAACTTACAACTATATTAAGAGGTATGAAGGATGTTTCAGCAGAAGAAAGACCTCTAGTAGGGAAAATGGTTAATGAGGTTAAAGCTGAAATAGAAGAATGCCTTGAAGAAAATTTAAAAGTTATAAAAAATAAAGAAAAAAATGAAAAATTAGCTAATGAAATTATAGATATTTCATTACCAGGAAAAAAATCAAAGGTAGGAAAAAGACATCCTCTTGATTTAACTTTAGAACATATGAAAAATATATTTGTGTCTATGGGATTCACTATTGAAGAAGGTCCTGAAATAGAATTTGATAAATATAATTTTGAAGCTTTAAATATACCAAAAGATCATCCAGCTAGAAGTGAGCAAGATACTTTCTACATAAATGATAATTTAGTATTAAGAACACAAACTTCTCCAGTTCAAGTTAGAACTATGGAAAAGCAAAGCTTACCTATAAAAATGATATCACCAGGAAAGGTTTATAGATCAGATGATGTAGATGCTACTCACTCACCTATATTCTACCAAATGGAAGGATTAGTTATTGATAAGGGTGTAACTTTTGCAGATTTAAAAGGAACATTAGAATTATTTGCTAAAAAAATGTTTGGAGATAACGTTAAAACTAAATTTAGACCACATCACTTCCCATTTACAGAGCCATCAGCAGAAATGGATGCAACTTGCTTTGTTTGTGGTGGAGAAGGTTGTAAAGTTTGTAAGGGAAGTGGATGGATTGAAATTTTAGGTTGTGGAATGGTTCACCCTGAGGTTTTAAGAAATTGTAATATTGATCCAGAAGTGTACTCAGGATTTGCATTTGGATTTGGTGTAGATAGAATGGTAATGCTTAAATACGGAATAGATGATATAAGATTATTATATGAAAGTGATATGAGATTTTTAGATCAATTTTAATAATTAAAGTTTGGAGGGAAAAATATGAAAGTACCATATAGTTGGTTAAAAGATTATGCAGATATAAATGTGGATGCTAAAGAATTAGGTGATTTATTAACATTATCTGGTTCAGCATTAGAAGGAATAATAGTTCAAGGAGACAAAATAAACAGAGTTGTTGTTTGTCAATTTAAAGAAATAGAAAAACATCCAGAAGCAGAAAGACTAAGCGTTTGTCAAGTTGATATTGGAGAAGAAGAATTACTTCAAATAGTAACAGCTGCAACAAATATGAAGGTTAATGATAAGGTGCCTGTAGCACTTCATAAATCAACACTTGCAGATGGAACTGAAATAAAAAAAGGTAAACTTCGTGGAATAGTTTCAAATGGAATGTTTTGTTCAGAAGCAGAACTTGGTCTTAAAGGTGAAGATGAAGTTGATGGTTTAATGATTTTAGATCAAGATGCGCCAATTGGAAAAGAAATAAAAGAATATTTAGGTCTTAAAAAGGAAACTTTAGATTTTGATATTACATCAAATAGACCAGATTGTTTAAGTATGATAGGTATGGCTAGAGAGACAGCAGCAACACTTAGAACAAGTTATAAAATGCCAAATTTAGAGTTCGAAGTAAAAAATTTAGATGATATAAATGATGCTTTAAAAGTTACTGTTAATGATAAGTTATGTAGAAGATATATGGCTAGAATGATTAAAAATGTAAAAATAGAAGCTTCACCTAAATGGATGCAAGATAGACTTCTAGAAGCTGGTGTAAGACCTATAAACAATATAGTTGATATAACTAATTTTGTTATGCTTGAAACAGGGGAACCTATGCATGCATTTGATAGAAGATTTATAAAGTCTGGTGAAATTGTTGTAGAAAAAGCAAATGATGGGGCTAAATTTACAACTTTAGATGAAATAGAGAGAACATTAACAAATAATACATTATGTATAAAAGACGGTACTGAAATAATAGCTCTTGCAGGAATTATGGGAGGATTAAATTCAGAGGTTAAAGAAGATACAACTGAAATAATCCTTGAATGTGCAAACTTTGAAGGAACTAATATAAGAGTAAACTCTAAAAACTTAGGAATAAGAACAGAAAGTTCATCAAGATTTGAAAAAGACATAGATCCAAACTTAGCAGAGTTAGCTATTGATAGAGCATGTGCATTAATTTGTGAATTAGAAGCTGGAGAAGTTTGTACTGGTACTATTGATGTATATAATGAAGTAAAAGAAGAAAAAACTATAACAGTAGATTCTAAATGGATAAACAAATTTTTAGGAACAAATATTTCAAAAGAAGAAATGAAGAAATGTTTAGATTCTTTAGATCAAAATACTGTAATTGATGGGGATAATTTAGTTGTAACTATTCCAACATTTAGAGTAGATTTAAATATAAAAGAAGATATTGCAGAAGAAGTTGTAAGAATCTTTGGATACAATAATGTAGAAGGAACTATATTTAAAGTTCAAACTGAAAGAGAACCTAAATATAGAAATGAAATATTAAATGGAAATGTTATAGAAATAATGACAGCTAGTGGATTAAATCAAAGTATTAGTTACTCATTTATTTCACCAAAAGCTTTTGATAAAATTTGCCTTTCAGAAGATGATACGAAAAGAGAAGCTGTTAAGATCAAAAATCCATTAGGAGAAGATTATAGTATAATGAGAACAACTACCATAGCTTCAATGATGGAATCTTTAGAGAGAAACTACAATAGAAATAATAGTGAAGCTTTACTTTTTGAAATAGGAAAAGTGTATATAAAAGCAGAAAATGAAGAGGATATTCCAACAGAAAGAAATATTTTAACTATAGGAATGTATGGAGATGTGGATTACTTAAATTTAAAAGGAGTAGTTGAAAATCTTATAGATGGATTAGGTGTTAAAGGTGTTAAATTCTTAAGAGAAAGTGAAAATAACAGCTTCCATCCAGGAAAAACAGCTAAACTTATAGTAGGAAGAAAAACTGAAGCAGGAGTATTTGGAGAAGTTCATCCAGATGTAAATGAAAACTTTGGTATTGATAAGCCTTGTTATATAGCTGAATTAGATTTAGATGCAATATATGATAATTCTGTAACAGATAAAAAATATGCACCACTTCCAAAATTCCCAGCAGTAACTAGAGATATAGCCCTTTTAGTTAATGATGAAGTATTAGTTCAAGATATAGAAGATGCTATTGTTAAAGCTGGTGGAAACCTTGTTGAAAAGGTTGAATTATTTGATATCTATAAGGGAGAGCAAATCCCAGAAGGTAAAAAGAGTATTGCATATGCAATTTGGTATAGAGATGCTCAAAAAACTTTAAAAGACAAAGATGTTAATAAAGTTCATGATAAAATATTAAAAGCTTTAGAGTACAAATTAGGTGCTACTTTAAGATAATGATTAAACCATCCAAGATTTTGGATGGTTTTTTCCAATTTTAAATTAAAATTTACTTAACATAATTGTTAAAAGAGTAAAATTACAATATAATTAAAAGTAGAATAAATTTATATTGAGGGAGTATCAGGGATGAAAAGAATAACTGTTAACATAAATGGGGTAGAGTATAATTTAAAAGGAAAGGAAAATGAAGAATATCTAAGAGAAATAGCATCTTATGTAGATGGGAAAATAAAAGAGGTACTAGGGGTTAATCCAGTGCTAAGTACATCACAAGCATCAGTACTAGCTTGTGTAAATATGGCAGATGAATTACATAAATTAGATAAAAAGCTTATTGATTTTTTAAGTACAAATAAAAATTTAAATAATGAAAAGACTACGCTTTTTAAATCCATTGATGATTTAAAAAAAGATATAGATGAATTGAAAGAAGAAAATGCAAATTTAAAAAAGACAAAAGAAAATCAATTAATGGGATTTAAAAAGGATAGAGAAGATTTATTAAAGAAAAACGAAGAGGTTAAAAATCAAGTTGAAAATATAAAAAAAGAAAAAGAAGCTTTAGATGGAAAGGTTAAAAATAAAGAAGCAGAAGTAAAGGCTTTAACTAATACTAAAATTGTTTTAGAAGGTGAAAAGGAAAGATTATTAAAAGAGCTTTCTAAATATAGAAAAAATGAAGAGAATTTAATAAAGGAAAATGAAGATAAAACAAATAAGATATTAAAATTAAATGATGAAGTTTTAATAAAAGAAAAAAGTCTTATAGAAAAAGAAAACACTATAAAGATAAAGTCTTCTAATATAGAAGAAGCAAAGAAGCGAGAAGAACGTTTAAGATTAGAAGCAGCTCAAATGAAAAATAAAAAAGAACTTGAATTTAAGGAAATGAAAGATGCTAAAGAGAAAGAATTGAAGTTATTAAGAGAAGAAAAAGAAAGACAAGTAAGTAAATTGAAGTTTGAAAAAGAAAGCGAAGTAAAGAGTATAACAGTTTTAAAAGAAAATGAAATAAGAAATTTAAAACTAGAAAAAGAAAAGAAAATAGAAGAATTAAAAAATGATAATATGAGAAAAGTAGAAGCTTTAGCAAGAGAATATAATGAAAAATTAAGCTTAAAAGAAAAAGAAATTAAAAATAAAGAAGAAAGTAAGAAATTACTAGAAGAACAAGTAACATCAATGGAAAGAAACTTTAAGTTAGAAGAAGAAAAGAAAAATACAAACTTAAAGGAATTAATGAAAAACATTGAAGAAAAAGATTATAAAATAACTGTGTTAAGCAAAGAAGTAGATGAGACTAATAAGGAAGTTCAAAAGTTAGAAAGTGAAATAGAAGTTTTAAACACATCAAAAGCATCTTTAAAAGATGAGATGGATATGATACTAGCTAAAAAAGACGAACTTAAGAGAGAAGTAGAAATGTCTAATTCTTATATTACAGAATGTGAAGAAACTATCTCAAAAAATAAAAATGAAATAAAGATATTAAATTCTGAATTAAATGATTTAGGTAAAAAGAATAAGAATTTACTTGGAGAATTAGAAAGCTTAAAAGAAAATAATAATTCGATGAAAAGTAAAATGGATGATTTAGAAGTTCAGTTAGAAAATGAAATAAATCAAAAGTTATTAGAAAGAGAAAATAATAAAAGAGAAATAAAAAAAATACAAGCAGAAATAAGAGATAAAGATGAAGAAATAAAGGCTTTAGAAGAAGGTGTAGATAAGCTTAAAAATGATAGAAAAAATCTCTTTGAATCGGGAAAAGAAATGAGAGAGAAACTTCAAACATATAAATATAAAGCCGTTGATTTAGAAAATAAATTAAGAGAAAAGAGTATAGAACTAGCTGTAGAAAAAAGTAAAGGTCAGCCAGCATTACTTAAGAAGAAATAGTTGTAGAAAAATAAATAGTAAAAATATAAACAAACAGGAGAAGAAAAATGAATAGAGTAGAAATTTTAGCACCAGCAGGAAGTATGGAAAGTCTTTATGCTGCTATAAATAATGGAGCAGATGCAATATATTTAGGAGGAGATAAATTCTCAGCAAGAGCTTATGCATCAAACTTTGATAATGAAAAAATGAAGCTTGCTGTAGATTATGCTCACAGTTATGGAGTATCTATCTATGTAACTATGAATACTCTTATGAAGGAAGAGGAGCTTAAAAAGGCGATTAAGTATGTAGGATATCTTTATGAGATTGGGGTAGACGCTTTAATTATTCAAGATTTAGGTCTTTATGAAATGATTAGAGAAAAATATAAAGATTTTGAAATACATGCATCAACACAAATGAGTATTCATAATGGTGAAGGAGCAGTTTATTTTAACGATAAAGGATTCCATAGAATTGTATTATCAAGAGAACTTTCATTAGATGAAATTAAACATATCTCAACAGATTTAAAAATAGAAACAGAGATGTTTGTACATGGAGCACTTTGTGTTTCTTATTCAGGACAATGCTTAATGAGTTCTATGATAGGCGGAAGAAGTGGAAATAGAGGAAGATGTGCACAGCCTTGTAGAATGGAATATACATTAAAGGGAGATGTGAACCCTGATGAGAAGAAGGGGTATCTTTTATCACCAAAGGATATGTGTACTTTAGAAGATGTAAAAGGAATAATAAACAGTGGAACATATTCTTTAAAAATAGAAGGAAGAATGAAAAGACCAGAATATGTAGCTGGAGTTGTTAGAAATTATAGAAAAGCAGTTGATAAAGAACTTAAAAAAGAAAATTTTGATGCTGAAAAAGGAAAAAAAGAACTTCTACAATTATTTAACAGAGGTGGATTCTCAAAAGCTTACTTAAAGAAAAATGTAGGTAGTGATATGATGAGTTATTCTTTCCCTAGAAATACTGGAATGTTTGTAGGAAAGATAGAAAAGAGCGGAGAAATATTACTCCAGGAAGATATTAACTTAGGGGATGGAATGAGAGTTAATGATGGAGGATTTTCATTAAGTAAGATAGTTAGAAATGGAGAAGAAGTAAAAACGGCTAAAAAGGGAGAAAAAGTTAAGTTATTCCCAGCCCAATATAAAAAGGGTGATTTAATTTATAGAATGTCTAATAAGGTTTTAACTGATGATTTAAGTTTAACTGTAAAGCCATACTATAAAAAACTTCCTTTAGAGGTAAAAGTTTATTTTAAAGCTTTAGAAAATGTAAAATTAAAAGCTACTTTTAATGGAACTGAGTATGAAGTTGAAGGGAGCGAAGTTCAACTTGCATCAAAAAGCCCATTAGATATGGAAAGAATACAAAAAGCTTTATTCAAATCAGGAGATTATCCATACAGAATAGATAGAGTAATATTTGAAGAGTTTAATGATGGATTTATGAGAGTTGGAGAATTAAATGAGCTAAGAAGAGAGCTTTTCTTGAAAATAATGAAAACTGAGTGTTCTAAATATAGAAGAAGAAGAGACAATGTTGAAGAAATAAGAGATATAAAAATTAAAGATAGAACTGATTTAGATATTTTAGTTAGAATTTCTAAAGTAGAACAATTAGAAGCAGTATGTCATAGAGTAAAAAATATTGCAGTAGATGTTTTTAATAGAAATAGAGAAAGCTTAAGATTAAATCATATAAAAGAGTTAAGTGAGACTAATAATGTTTATTTAGCATTACCAAGCATAGTTAAAGCTGAGTTTGAAACAGTAGTGAAGAAAATAGAAGAATATAAGCCTTATATAAAAGGAATTCTTACAGCTAACTTAGGAATTATAAATCTTTACAAGAATGAATTAGAGATAATTGGTGATTATAAGCTTAATATATATAATTCAAAAGCGTTTAAGTTCTATACAGAGGACATGGATGTAATAACTATAAGTGAAGAGTTAAATAGAAAAGAAATTAAAGAAGTTTTAAAAGAGAAAAGAGGAAAGGCTGCATATGTTATTTATGGAAAGCCAGAAGTCATGATAAGTGAGTATTGTCCAATAGGTAGTACATTTGGAGGGAAAAATTCTAAATGTGAATGTAGTAAGCCTTGTGAAAAAGAAAATTATACTCTTATCGATAGAATGAATGAAAGATTTAATATAAAAACAGATATATTCTGTAGAAGTCATATATTAAATAATTTACCTATAAACTTAATAAACGAAAAAGATGATATAAAAAGTCTAGGAGTGGATATATTAAGATTAGAATTTACTGATGAAAATTTTAATGAGACAAAAAAAGTTTTAGATTACTTAGATGGGATGGAAATTCCAGAAGATGAAAAATTCACTAAAGGACATTATAGAAGAGGTGTAGAATAATAAATGAATAATAAAGCTAGTATAGCATTAGAATTTGATAAAGTATTAGAAATACTAAAAGGTTATGCAAAAACAACAGGTGGTAAAAGATTAATCCAAAACTTAGCACCCTATAACAATAAATATGAGGCAAGTAATGTTTTAATAGAAACAAATGAAGCCTTAAATATTATAGAAATAAAAGGAAAGGCACCTTTTGAAGGACTTAGAGATTGCTATGAAGCTATTTTAAGAGCATCTAAAGGTGGAACTTTAAGTATAGAAGAGATTCTTCATATAGGAAGTATGCTTAGAGTAACTAGAGAATTTAAAGAATATGCAAGCTTTAAAGAAGAAGGAATAAAACATGAAAAAATAGAAGATTTAGCATCTATATTAGTTTCTATAAAAAGCTTAGAAGAAGAGATAGAAAAGGCTATTATAGGGGAAGATGAAATAAGTGACTCCGCAAGTAATACTCTTTATAAAATAAGAAAAGAGTTAAAATCAAGAAATTATTCTGTAAGAGATAAAATAAATAGTTATGTAAAAAGCACATCAGAGTATTTACAAGAAAATTTATATACAATGAGAGGGGACAGATATGTATTACCAGTTCGTGCAGAATTTAAAAATAAAGTAAATGGTATAATACATGATCAAAGTTCTACAGGTGCAACAGTTTTTATAGAGCCTATGGAAATTGTAAACTTAAATAACGAAATAAAAGAGTTATCTTTAAAAGAAAAAGCTGAGATAAACCGTATTTTAAAGGAATTCTCAATGAAAATTTCTGATAATAAAGAGGTTTTAAAGGCAGATAATAAAATACTAGGTATTTTAGATTTTATTTTTGCAAAAGGAGCTTATGCAAGAGATATAAAAGGAAGTATGCCTAAAATAAATGAAGACAGAAGTTTTAACTTAATGGATGCAAGACATCCTTTAATAGATGAAAAAGTTGTTGTAGAATCAGATATTTATATGAATAAAGAGATAAATGCATTTATGATTACAGGACCAAATACTGGAGGGAAAACTGTAACATTAAAGACTATTGGTCTTATGCATATGATGGCTTTGAGTGGAATATTAATTCCAGTGTCAGAAGGATCTTCAATTGGAATGTTTGAAAAAATTTATGCAGCTATTGGAGAAGAACAAAGTATAGAGCAAAATTTATCAACATTTTCATCACATATGAAAAGTGTTATTAGAATTTTAGAAGAAGCAAAGCTTGGAGATCTTGTTCTTTTTGATGAGATTGGTTCAGGAACAGACCCTATTGAAGGGGCTGCACTTGCAATGGGAATAGTAGAAGAGCTTAAGAGTAGAGGAGTTAAGATTGCATTAACAACTCACTATAGTGAACTTAAAGGATATGCATTAGAAACAGAAGATGTAATAAATGCATCAGTTGAGTTTGATGTAAGAACCTTAAAGCCAACATACAGATTAATTGTAGGTATACCAGGTAAATCAAATGCTTTTGAAATTTCAAGAAGATTAGGTTTAAGTGAAGAAATAATAAATAAAGCAAAAGGCTTTGTTTCAGAAGATAATAGAAAATTTGAAGAACTTATAAGTGAACTTCAAGAAAAAAGTATTAAGGCAAACAAAGATGCTAAAGAAGCTGAATATATGAAAAATGAAGCTAAGAGCCTTAAAGCAAAATATGAAGAAAAGTTAAAGAGAATAGAAGTAGTAAGAGAAAATACTTATGAAGATGCTAGAATAAAAGCAAAAGATGTTATAAGAGAAGCAAAAGAAGAAGCGGATGAAATATTAAAAGCAATGAGAGAACTTGAAAAGCTCGGTATTTCAAATGGTGGAAGAAATAGATTAGAAGAAGAAAGAAGAAAGCTTAAAGATAGCTTAGAAAAAAAAGAAAATAAAATAAAAAGAGAAAAAGCAGAAGGAAAAGAAATAAATAAATTTAATTTAGGAATGGAAGTATTCTTGCCTTCATTAAATCAAAATGTAGTTTTATTATCACTTCCAGATAATAGAGGTGAGGTTCAAGTTGAAGCTGGAATTATGAAAATTTCAGTTAAGGCAAAAGATTTAAGAGAAGTAGAAAATAAAAAAGAAATAAAAGCTAAAAAGAAAAGAGAAGTAAAACTTAATATAGGAAGTGTAGAAAGTAGATTAGATTTAAGAGGATTAGATGCTGAAGAAGCATGCTATAAAACTGATAAGTATTTAGATGATGCCTATAGATGCAATTTAGGAGAAGTTACAATTGTTCATGGAAAAGGAACAGGAGTTTTAAGAAAAGCTATAAATGATATGCTTAAGAGACATCCACATGTCAAAGACTATAGACTGGGAGTTTATGGTGAAGGTGGAGATGGAGTTACTATCGTTAATTTAAAGTAAAGAAAAGTTGAAAAAACACGAAAAAATTCGTGTTTTTTTATTTTGTTTAAAAGAAAATGTAAAAAAGAAGAGAAAAATGTAGAAAAAACTTTATTTTTTTTTGTATGTAAATTATAATATTTATATGTTTTTGAAAATAGGGAATGAAAGTGAGCGATTAATAAAATGATAAACAATGATTCATACATACTAGTAATGGGAGCTTCGATAGTTGATATTTTAGGTTTTTGTAAAAATAATTATAAGCAAAAAGATTCTATACCAGGAAATATAAAAATTTCATTAGGCGGTGTATGTAGAAATATTGCAGAAAATCTTGCAAGAGTTGGAGTAAATACAAAATTTATATCAATAATTGGTGATGATGAAAATGGAAGAGGAATTTTAGCAAATTCAAAAATGATTGGATATGATATGAAAGATTCTCTTATTATAGATTGTGGATGCACACCAACTTATATGGCAATTTTAGATGAAAAAGGAGAGATGATTTCAGCAGTAGTTGATATGGAAAGCTTAGGAGCTATGGATAAAGATTTCATAGATTCAAAAGCAGAAAAAATTAAAAATGCTGAATATACTATATTAGATGCAGACGATGCAGAGCTTCTAGAGCACATATTAAAAACATATGAAGGACAAACAAAGTTTGTTCTAGATCCAGTATCAGCTGTAAAGGCTGAAAAATTACCACATTTAGTAAAGTATTTCCATACTATAAAACCAAATAGGTTTGAAGCAGAAATTCTTTGTGGATTTAAAATTGAAAATGATGAAGATTTAAAAAAAGCAGGAAGATATTTCTTAGACCAAGGTGTAAAAAATGTTTTCATAAGCTTAGATGCAGATGGGATATATTATCTTAATGATAAAGAAGAAGGAAAAATAAAAGCGGTTGATGTAACGGTTAAAAATACAACAGGTGCAGGAGATTCCTTTGTTGCAGGGCTTGGATATGGATATATGAAAGAAATGTCTTTAAGAGACACCGTTAAATATGCAATAGCTATGTCAATTGTTACAATTTCACATGAAGAAACAATAAATCCAAAAATGTGTGAAGATTATGTTGAATACTATTTAAATAAAATGAAGTGGTTTGAAACTGAAATTTAACAATAAGGAACTTCTCTCAAAAATTTGAGGGGAGTTTTTTGTTATAATATAAAAAGATATAAAGTATGGAGGTGAAGATATGATTTTAGTAAGTGCATGTTTAGTTGGAGTTGATTGCAAGTATAATGGTAAAAATAATTTGAATAAAAATGTGATAAATTTCTTAAAAGGTAAGGAATATATGATTGTATGTCCAGAGCAATTAGGAGGGTTAACTACACCAAGAATTCCAGCAGAAATAAGAGGGGAAAAGATTCTAGATAAAAATTTTAAAGATGTGACTACAGAATTTTTAAAAGGTGCAAAAGAAACAGAGAAAATTGCAACTTTGGTAGGAGCAAAAATGGCAATACTAAAAGAAGGGAGTCCATCTTGTGGAGTGAAAAAAGTATATGATGGAACATTTACTGGAAAAAAGATAAAAGGAAAAGGCATTACTGCTAGATTACTTGAAGAAAAAGGATTGAAAATAGTATCAGAAGAAGAGATAAAATAAAAAAATTTCCTTAAAATGAATAAAAAAAGTTTTTTATAGAAATAATAAAGAAGACTTTTAAAATTTTAAGGAGGTTTTTATTTAATGAATAGCTTAAATGCAGAGAAAAGAGAAAAAGGGTGTAAAAGCGCTAGAAAGTGTAGAAAACAAGGAAAGGTGCCAGGAATATTTTATGGAAAAGAAGCTTTAAATTTTATGTGTGAATTCTCAGAGCTCGAACTTAATAGAGAGGTTATAGAAAAAGGAGAACATGGAATATTAGACTTTACTTTAGGAAATGAAGAGAAAAAAGCATTGATAAAGGAAGTTCAAAGGGATCCTGTAACACATAAAATAGTTCATATAGATTTAAATGAGGTAGGAGAATGTAATGAAATCCAGACAGATGTAGCGATACAATATGTTGGTGAAGGAAAACTTTTAAATAATGGAACAATTCTTCAAAAAGAAAAAGATTCAGTTAAAGTTAGTTGTGCAGTAGACAAATTACCTAAAAGTATAAAAGTAGATGTTTCAAGAGGAGTAGCTGGCTCAGTATTCAAATATTCAGATTTAGAAATTGGAGAAGAAATATCTATAGTAGATAATATGGAAGCTGTTATTGCATCAGTAAGTAATGAGAAAAAAATTAATGTAGAAGTAGTAGAAGACATGGTGGAAATTGATAAAAACACTGATGAAAAATAATAACTCTAGGAGATTCTTAAAGAAAAAAAGAATCTCTTTTTCTTTTTTAAAGAAATAAATAGAAATAAGTAAATAATAAAATATTTCTATTTATTAGAGGATATAGTATAATAAACCTTGTACAGAATTTTAGGAGGTCTACAGATGAATTATAAGGAAAAATATAATGAATGGTTAACATCAAATATGATTTCACAAGAAGTGAAAGAAGAATTAAAAGGTATAAATGACGAAAAAGAAATAGAAGATAGATTCTACAAAGATTTAGACTTTGGAACAGGTGGCTTAAGAGGAATTATTGGTGCAGGAAGCAACAGAATGAATATTTATACTGTATCACAAGCAACACAAGGGTTTGCAGATTATTTAAATGAAAGCTTTGAAAGTCCAAAGGTGGCTATTGCATATGACTCAAGAAATATGTCAAAAGAATTTGCAGAAGCAACAGCTTTGACTCTTGCAGGAAATAATATAAAGGTTTATTTATATGAAAGCTTAGAGCCAACACCTGTACTATCATATACAGTAAGACATTTAGATTGTCAAGGTGGAGTAGTTATAACTGCCTCTCATAATCCAAAGGAGTATAATGGGTATAAAGTTTATGATGAATTTGGTGGACAAGTAACTGACGAAAAGGCGAATAAAATAATAACATGTGTTCAAAATGTAAAAGATTTTAGCAGTATAAAAAAGGCTGAAAAAGAAGAAGCTATAAGAGATAATTTATTAGTATACATTGGAGAAGATGTATTAAAAACATATATAGAAAATGTAAAATCTTTAACTATAAGAGAAGAATTAGTTAAAGAAAAAGCAAAAGATTTAAAAATAATATATACACCAATCCATGGAAGTGGAAATGTACCTGTAAGAAGAGTTTTAAAAGAACTTGGATATACAAATCTTACTGTTGTAAAAGAACAAGAAGAGCCAAATGGAAACTTTCCGACAGCACCATATCCAAATCCAGAAGATGCTAGAGTATTCCAAATTGCATTAGATATGGCAAAAAATGAAAATCCAGATATAATATTTGGAACAGATCCTGACTGTGATAGAATCGGGGTAGTTGTAAAAGAGAATTCAGGAGAGTATACTGTATTAACAGGAAACCAAACAGGATTACTTTTAACTGATTATGTTTTAAATAGTTTAAAGGAAACTGGAAAGCTACCTGAAAATGGTTTAGTTATAAAAACTATTGTTACAACAGAAGGTGCAAGAGAGATAGCAAACCATTATGGTGTTGAAATAATGGATGTTTTAACTGGATTTAAATATATTGGCGAAAAAATAAGAGAGTACAATGAATCAGGAGAGAAAAAATATTTATTTGGTTTTGAAGAAAGCTATGGATATTTAGCAGGTGACTTTGTACGTGATAAAGATGCAGTAATAGCAGGAATGTTAATTGCAGAAATGACCCTTTATTATAAAGAAAAAGGATTAAGTCTTGCAGAAGGTTTAAATAATCTTTATAATAAATTTGGATTCTTCAAAGAAGATTTAGTATCAATTGAGCTAAAAGGAAAAGAAGGTCAAGAGCAAATTGCTAAATGTATAGATAATCTAAGAAATAAAGAAATAAGAAATATAAGTGATGCAAAAGTAAACTTAAAATTAGATTATAAATTAAGCACAGAAGAGAATTTTGAAGAGGAATCTAAAAAAGAAATAAATCTTCCAAAATCAAATGTTCTTAAGTTTATATTAAACAATGGATCATCATTTGTAGTTAGACCATCAGGAACAGAGCCAAAAATGAAGGTATATCTTGCAGTAAAAGGAACTAGTGTCCAAGGGGCAATAAAAGATATGGAAGCTTTCAAAGAAAATGTTATGGCTGTAATAAATGAAAATTTAAAATAATTTAATATTGCTGCTATCTTTTAAAGATAGTAGCAATAATTTTTATGAGGTGAAAATATGAATTACAGAAGTTTATTTAAAGAAAAATTAGGAAAACTACTATTTATAGAGGTTGAAAAAGAAGGATTCAAAAAGATGGTACAAATACCAGAATACATAGAATTTGAAGAAAAAGAGTTATTTTTACCAATATCATCAGAATACTTAACTGAAAATATTGGAGATAAATTAAAAATAAAAAATATACCTATATATTACATAATAGAAGGTGTTTTATTAACACTTGGAGCAGATGAGGATATAAAATTTAAGAATGATTATATAAAGCTTATAAGACAAATACCTGAAGCAGAAGAGTGTGGTAAGTCATTAGTATTTAAAAAGGTAAATTCTAATGAGTTAGTTGATGGTTATTTAATATTAAAAGGATTATCATTAATATTTGATGATGAAGAATATGTTAAAAAATTATTATTAATAGGAACAAGTATAAGAGAAGAAAATAGAGACTTTGAAGATATCTTGTTAGAAGATATTGAAAAAGCTAAGAAAAATTATGAAAAATTAAAGGAACCATATCTTTATAAAAGTATAATATACAGAGATTTAGGAGATTATCAAGGAGCAAGAGTTGAGGTAAATGAGTACTTAAGAAGAGGTGGAGAACAAACACCAGAAATAGAACTATTAATGAAAGATATTGAAAATATAACATCTTATGAAGAGGCTATAGAACTATTAGATAAGAATACTGAAAAATCAATAGGAATATTATTAGATTTAGTCGAAAAATTTGATGATAATCCATTAATGTACTATTACTTAGGTGTGGGGTATAGAAAAATAGGGAAAAATGAAAAAGCTATAGAATATCTTTTAGAAAGCTTAAGAATTGATAGTGGGATATTAGAAGTAGTAAATGAACTTGGAATTAACTATGCATGTTTAGGTGACTATGAAGAAGCCTCTAAATACTTAAGAAAAGCATTTGAAGCGTCAAAAGAAGTTGAAATTTGTACTAATTTAATTATGTGCTATATAAATTTAGGGAAAATAGAAGAAGCAAAATTACATTTAGAAATAGCTGAAAAATTAAATAAAGACGATGAAATAGTAATAAAAATAAGAAAATTTTTAGATAAGAAATAGAGAAAATAAAAGAGGTGGCATAATGAAATTTGAGAATTATACAATAGAGAAGTTTTTAGATGAGCTTGGGTCAGACTTAGAAGCACCAGGTGGTGGAAGTACAAGTGCCTTAGTTTTAGCTTTAGCAGGTAGTTTAAATAAAATGGTGTATTCATTAACAATAGGAAAGAAAAGCTTCCATATACTAAATGATGATAAAAAGGCTGAATTAGAAAAATTCAACCTAGAGGGAGAAAGTTTCATAAAAGACTCGCTAAAGCTTATGGAAGAGGATAGAAGTGCATTTAAAGCCTTAATGGAAGGGTATAAGATTCCTAAGGACGAAGAAGGTAGAAAAGAGAAACTTCAAAAATTAACGTATGATGCAATGAATGCTCCTTTAAAAATGGCTAAGCTTGGGGTAGGATTTTATGAAAATATAAAATTTGCAGCTGAATATGGAAATAAAGGACTGATAACAGATGCAGGAGTAGCTAATATTTTATTAAATAGTGCAATAGAAAGTGCAGTGTTAAATGTTAGAATAAACTTGAAATTTTTTAATGATAAAAAGGTAAAAGAAAATGTGCAAAAAGAAATTGAAGAAATAATAAAAATTTCTGATGAAAAGAAAAAAGAAATTGAAGTATTGGTTAATAAAGAAGTAATGTAAGAGGTGGCTAAAATAGCCACCTTTTTTAATTATAAATCAGTTAAAGGTTTGAAAGTGTAACCTTCTTTTTGAAGATGAATAATAACATCTTTTAATATCTTTACATTTGTATCAGAAACGGCGTGCAAAAGTAAAATACAACCTGGATGAACACTAGATGTGATTTTCTTAAAACCTTCTTCAGGAGAAGGCTGTGCGTTAATAAGCCAATCTTTATAAGCAAAACTCCAAAAAATAGTTTTATAGCCAAGATTTTTGGTTTTAATTAAAGAATCCTCAGAATATTTTCCCATTGGCGGTCTGAAAAACTTTGGAATATCCTTTCCAGTTAAAGCTTTATATGAATCTTCAACCTCTTTAAATTCTTTTGTAAAAGTATTATAGTCTAAGCTTGGCATAGAGAGATGTTTAGAGGAATGATTACAAACCAAATGTCCCTCTGATATCATTCTATTGATTAGAGCAGGCTCTTTTTCAATATAAGGTTTAACTACAAAAAAAGCTGCAGGTGTATTTGTTTCTTTTAAAATATCAAGGATTTTATTTGTATTTCCATTTTCATATCCTTCGTCAAATGTAAGAAAGATGTCTTTAGAACTTGAGTTGCCAAGAAAGTAAGCATTGTTATGAGCTAAAAAATTTTCTGTCTCTCTTGGTGGAGATGGAGGAGCAGCTTTGCCATTAGGCATAAAATACCAACTGTGTTCAGAGTTTGAATGAGAAAAAACATATTTTACAGGGATAAAAATAATAAACAGAATTAAACTTAAACCAATTAAAAAAAGTTTTTTATTTTTCATTAGAAAAACCTCCTTTAATATTAGTATGTAAAATAAAAAATTAAATAAACGTGGAAATATTACTCTATTATTAAAGATTAGAGTATGTGGTAGCTTGAAATAAGAGATAGAGTCTAGTATAATCTATAAGTATAGTTTAAAAAAGAAAGGAATGTACATAGATGAAGTTAGGAATTGTCGGATTACCAAATGTAGGTAAAAGTACGTTATTTAATGCAATAACAAAAGCAGGAGCAGAATCTGCTAACTACCCATTCTGTACAATAGAACCAAATGTAGGAGTTGTAAGTGTTCCAGATAAAAGATTAGATGTTTTAGAAAAAATGTATAATACAAAAAGAAAAATATATACTGCGATAGAATTCTATGATATAGCAGGACTTGTTAAAGGAGCATCTAAAGGTGAAGGACTTGGAAACAAATTCTTATCACATATAAGAGAAGTTGAATCTATAGTTCACGTTGTTAGATGTTTTGATGATGGAAATGTTGTTCACGTAGAAGGGTCAGTAGATCCAATAAGAGATATTGAAACAATAAGCTTAGAGTTAATCTTTGCTGATCTTGATGTTCTTGAAAGAAGAATGGAAAAAGGTGCAAAGCTTGCAAGATCAGGAGACAAGAATGCAAAGGCTGAGTATGCTTTAATGGAAAAATTAAAAGCACACTTAGAAGAAAATAAGCCAGCAAGAACTTTAGAGGTAACTGAAGACGAAGAAAAGTTAGTTAAAAGCTTTATGTTAATTACATCAAAACCAGTATTATATGCTTGTAATATATCAGAGGATGATATGATGAGTGGAAATATTGAAAATGAATATGTAAAAAAAGTTCAAGAATTTGCAAAAACAGAAAATTCAGGAACAGTTGTTGTAAGTGCAAAATTAGAAGAAGAACTTTCAGGGCTTGATGATGAAGAAAAAGAAGAAATGTTAAGTGAATATGGTCTAGAAGAGTCAGGACTAGATAAACTTATCCAAGCAAGTTACAAATTATTAGGTCTTATAAGTTATCTTACAGCAGGAGTTCAAGAAGTTAGAGCTTGGACTATAAAAGAAGGAACAAAAGCTCCACAAGCTGCTAGTAAAATTCACTCTGATATAGAGAGAGGATTCATAAGAGCTGAGGTAGTGGCTTATAATGATTTAGTAGAATGTGGATCAGAAGCAGCTGCTAAAGAAGCAGGAAAATTCAGATTAGAAGGAAAAGAATATGTTATGAAAGATGGAGATGTAGTAAACTTCAGATTTAACGTATAATATATCCTTATTAAAAAAGAGCCAAAAGGCTCTTTTTTATTTTGAAATAAAAAAAGTTACCTAAAAAGGTAACTTTTGGCGGGAATATGTAGGAATTGAACCTACCCGTGATGGTCTTAGCACCACAACACGGTGTTGAAGACCGGTAAGCCCACCAGGACTTATCTACTCCCACGACTTTTTTATTGTACATAATAAAAAAAAGAAAGTCAAATGAGTTTAAAAAAAGTTCATAAAAAAAGAGGAAATATTAAAAAGTGGTAGAATAATTTAATATAGGTGGGTAAAAGTGGAGGAAAGTGGATAAAAGTAGAAGGAAGGATGAAAAAATGTTTATAGGAGAATACCAACATAGTTTAGATAATAAAAACAGAATGAATGTACCAGCTAAGCTAAGAGAAGGCCTACAAGGAAGATTTGTAATAACTAAGGGCTTAGATCATTGTTTATATGTATATCCTATAAATGAATGGGAGAAACTAGAGGAAAAACTAAAAAACTTACCACTTACTGATAAAAATGCAAGAGCATTTGTACGATTTTTCTTTTCTGGAGCATGTGAAATTGAATTAGATAAACAAAGTCGAGGATTAATACCGCAAAATTTGAAAGAATATGCTAAAATAGAGAAGGATATAGTAAGTATAGGAGTATTAACTAGAATAGAAATATGGAGCAAGGAAAGTTGGAATGAATATAATAGTTCCGATATGGATTTTGATTCTATTGCGGAAAGTATGAATAGTCTAGGTATTTAAGAAGGAGACAAAAGAATGGAATTTAAACATGTATCAGTACTTTTAGATGAGTGCATAGAAGGATTAAATATAAAAGAAGATGGGATTTATGTAGACTGCACATTAGGTGGTGCAGGACATTCATCAGAGATAATAAAAAGATTATCAGAAAAAGGAACTTTAATTGGGATAGATCAAGATAAAGATGCATTAAAAGCAGCTGGAAAGAGATTAGAAAACTATGACAATAAAAAATTAGTACATAGTAATTTTTATAGATTAGGTGAAGTAATTGAAGAATTAGGGTTAGATGGTGTTGATGGAATTTTGATGGATTTAGGAGTATCCTCATATCAATTAGATAATGCAGAAAGAGGATTCAGTTATATGAATGACGCACCATTAGATATGAGAATGAATAGAGATGATGAATTTTCAGCATATGACATAGTAAATAGCTATTCAGAAGAAGAGTTATGGAAAATAATAAAAGATTATGGTGAAGATAAATTTGCAAAAAGAATTGCAAACTTTATAGTTAAAAGAAGAGAAGAAAAGCCGATAGAAACAACATTAGAACTAGTAGAAGTAATTAAAAATGCAATACCAGCAAAAGCAAGAAGAGAAGGTCCACATCCAGCAAAAAGAACTTTCCAAGCAATAAGAATAGAAGTAAATAGCGAACTTAAAATTTTAAATAAGACAATTGAAGATGGGGTTAAAAAGCTTAATAAAGGTGGAAGAATGTGTATTATAACATTCCATTCATTAGAAGATAGGATAGTTAAGCTTAAGTTTAGAGAATTAGCAGATCCATGTACATGTCCAAGAGAGTTTCCAATATGTAACTGTGGAAAAGTTCCAACAGTTAAGCTTTTAAAGAGAAAGGCAATAGAGCCAAGCAAAGAAGAAGTGGAAGTAAATCCAAGAAGTAGAAGTGCTAAACTTAGAATAATAGAAAAACTGTAAACTTATGGTATAAAAATAAAAGGGGTTGAATAAAGTGATAGAGAGGGAATATAAGTATATAAATGGAAATACAGCTGTAAAACCAGAAAGAAAAATTAGAGAAAAAGAGAGAGAAATAAATTACGAAAAATACTTAAAAGCAAAGCTTAGACGCGAGGCTTTAAAGAAAAAAGAAAAAGCGAGAAGAGGGTTAGCGATAATTCAAGTAGCTGTGGTAACTTTAGCTTTAGGACTTATTATAATTCATAGAAGTGCAGGGATTTATTCAGCTCAAAAAAGTATGGGAGAAATAAAAAAAGAAATAGGAGTCTTAAATGCAGAAAATGAGGCAATAAAGGTAGAACTTCTTAAAAATTCTTCCCTAAAAAGAATTGAAGAAAATGCAAAGAAAAAAGTAAATATGGTCGAAGCTAAAAATGGAACTAAAGTTAATGTAGATTTAACGACTAATCATTTAGGTGAATTAATGAATAATAAGTAAAAGATTAGTAATTAAATGGGGGATTGGGAATTGAAAAAAAGAAATTTAGTAGATAGAGCATTACAGGGAAAAAGAAGTAGACAATTTTTCCTAGTGGTAATTATTCTGTTTGCCTTTTTATCAGGAAGACTTGCTTATGTAATGATTTTTCAACATGAAAAGTTAGCAGCAGGGGCAGAGGAACAATGGACAAGTGAAGTAAGAATAGATGCAAGAAGAGGAAAAATATTAGATAGAAATGGTATGGAACTTGCTGTTTCGGCAAACGTATATAGAGTGGATTTTGATTTAAATACTATAAGAAATTATCTTAAAAATAATGAGATGAAAATGGAAGATATTTCAGGAAAGATAGCTAAAGCCACTAATATTGATGAAGAAGTAGTTTTAAAGAAGTTGAATACGAAATTACCAAGCGGAAAAAGTGCAGGTTCTGCAACTCTTGCAAGAAGAATAGAAAAAGAGCAAGCAGATAATGTGAAAGCATTAAAGATACCAGGAGTTATGATTTCACCTGATACAAAAAGATATTATCCAAATGATAATTTTGCATCTCATGTATTAGGAAGTACAAATATTGATGGACAAGGTCTTACTGGAATAGAGCTTCAATATAATAAGCAGTTATCAGGAGTTCCAGGAATGAAAATTTCTGAAATAGATAAGAATGGTACGGATTTACCATATACTATATCTAAATATACACCACCAGTTAATGGTAGTGATGTATTCTTAACTATAGATGAAAATATACAATATGCAGCAGAAAAAGCAGCTGAAAAGGCATTGATTGATCATAAAGCAAAGAATGTTTCCATAACAATTTCAAATCCTAAAAATGGAGAAATATTAGCTATGGTTAATAAAAATGATTTCGATCCAAATAAACCATTTGAAGGTGCAGAGAAATTTGATGGAAAAACAGAGTTTGATAAAGTTCAAAAAATGTGGAGAAATAGAGTTGTAAGTGATACTTTTGAGCCAGGTTCGATTTTTAAAATTATAACAGCAGCAGCAGCAATGGAAGAAGGTGTAGTAAAAGAAACTGAAACCTTTGTATGTACTGGGGGATTGAATTATGGAAAAAGAAGAATCAAGTGTTGGAAGACTTCAGGGCATGGAACATTAACATTCCCAGAAATAATGCAAAATTCATGTAACGTAGGATTTATGGAACTTGGAAAAAGAGTTGGAAAAGAAAAATTATATGAATACGCAAGAAAATTTGGCTTAGGTGGATTAAATGGAATTGATTTACCAGGAGAAGCAAAAGGGATTATGAAAAAACCTGAAAATACATCAGAAACAGATTTAGCAACAATTTCTTTTGGTCAAACTAATACGGCAACACCGATACAATTTACTACTGCTATAAATATTATAGCTAATGGTGGAAAAAGAATACAACCGCATGTAATGAAAGAAATAACTAGAGAAGATGAAGATGGGGTTAAAATAAATGTAGAAACATTTAATCCTATTGAGGAGCAAGTTATTTCAAAAGAAACTGCAGCAAAGCTTAGAGAATATCTTGAAAGAGTTGTTCTTTATGGATCAGGGAAAAGTGCAGCTGTAGAAGGATATAGAGTGGCAGGGAAGACAGGAACAGCACAAAAGGTTATTGATGGGAAATATGCACAAGGTAAATATATTTCATCTTTTGTTGGAATGGCACCTGTTGATGATCCTAAAGTAACAATTATGATAACTGTTGATGAACCAAGTAATGGACAGTATTATGGAGGGGCAGTAACAGGACCTGTAGCAAAATCAGTATTTACAGATATATTTAATTATATGGAAAATAGTTTTTCTAAAGAAAATAATTCTGCTATAATAAAGAATGTTATAATTCCAGAAATAAGAGGCAAGAATTTAGAAGAAGCAAAAACTATATTAAAAAAAGAAAAAATAGATTATAATATACAAGGAAATGGTGATACTGTAATTGGTGTTAGTCCGTATCCAGGATATGCTGTAAAGGAAAATACTAAAATAAATATCTACACAGAGGAAAATAGCACAAAGAAAAATGCAGTTATTATGCCAAATGTTGAAGGATATACAAAAGAATTAGCAAGTAAAGTTTTAAGTGAGCTTGGAATTAGCTATAATTTTAGCGGTGAAGGAATTGTTAAAAAGCAAAGCATTCCAAAGGGAGAACTTATAAATAAAGGGACAACTGTAAACTTAACTTTAGATTCTTAAATATAGTAAATTATTATAGCATGTAGGATATTCTTACATGCTATTTTTAATAAAAAATATGTAATCTTATTAGATGTAGGTGCATAAAATTTTAAGAGGAGTTGATTTTAGTGAAACTAAAAAAGCTTTTAGAAGGATTAAACTATAAGATAATAAAAGGGGAATTAGAAGGCGAAGTAAGTAATGTAAATTATGATAGTAGAAAAGTAAAAGAAAATGATTTATTTGTATGTGTAAAAGGATTTACTAGTGATGGACATAAATTTGCAAAGAAAGCCATCTATGATGGTGCAAAATATATTGTTTGTGAAGATATAATAGAAACAGATGAAGAAATTACTTTAATACAAGTTGAAGATACTAGAAAAGCATTAGCTGTAATTGGATCAAACTTTTATGGTGATCCTAAAAGTGAGTTAAAGATTATAGGAATAACAGGAACAAACGGAAAAACTACAACTGCTTTTATGATAAAGAAAATTTTAGAAAAAGCTAATAAAAAGGTTGGACTTATAGGTACTGTTGCAAATTATATTGGAGACAAAGAAATAGAAACAGAAAGAACTACACCAGAGTCATTAGAATTACACGGATTATTTAGAGAAATGGTAGATAATAACGTAGAGTTTTGTGTAATGGAAATATCATCACACTCATTAGAATTAGATAGAGTTTATGGGCTAGAGTTTGAAAGTGGAATATTCACAAATATTACAAGAGATCATTTAGATTTCCATAAAACTTTTGAAAATTATTATAAAGCGAAGTTTAAATTATTTGAAAGATGTAAAGAATCAATAATAAATATAGATGATAGCTATGGTGAAAGAGTAGTAGAAGACTTAGAAAAGTTAGGAGATAAAAAATATACCACTTTCTCTTTAAAAAAAGGAGATGTAGTCGCAACTGATATTAAAGAAATCGGTATGGATACTGAATTTTTAGTAGAATTTCCTAATGGGGAAAAAGAAAAAATGACTCTTCCAATTCCAGGGAATTACAATGTATATAATTCATTAGGAGCTATAATAGCATGTAAAATGGCAGGACTAGGTTTAAATGAAATAAAACTTGGTTTAAATGATGTGTTAGTACCAGGAAGATGTGAAAGAACAGGAAGAGAATTTAATCTGCCTTATGAAATCCTAATTGATTATGCACATACTCCAGATGGTTTATTAAATATTCTAGAAACTTGCAGAGAGTTTACAAAGGGAAGATTAATATCTGTATTTGGTTGTGGTGGAGATCGTGATAAGGTAAAGAGACCAGAAATGGGTGAAATAGGAACAAGGCTTTCAGATATTGCAATAATAACATCAGACAATCCAAGAACAGAAGATGAAGAGGAAATAATAAAAGATATCTTAGAAGGTATAGAAAAAGATAATTATATAAAAATTACTAATAGATATGAGGCTATAAAGAAAGCGTTAGAAATAGCAGAAAAGGATGATGTTATCTTAATAGCTGGAAAAGGACATGAAACATATCAAATACTTAAAAGTGGAAAAATTCACTTTGATGAAAGAGAAGTTATTGAAGAGATATTAAAGAAAAACTAGAGGTGTTATAAATGGAATTAAATGTAAAAGAGATAAAAGAATATGCAAAAGGTGAATTCTTAACAGAAACTACAGAAGTAGATATAAAAGAATTATCTACAGATACTAGAAAGATTAAAGAGGGAGATGTATTCCTTGCATTAAAAGGAGCTAATTTTAATGGGAATGAATATATAGAAAAAGCTTTTGAATTAGGAGCAACTGTTTGTATAATAGATGAAGTACTATTTGATGTAGAAAAATACAAAAACAAGGCAATAATAAAGGTTGAAGATACAAAAAAAGCCTTATTAGATATTGCTAATGGATATAGAGAAAAATTAGGAATTAAAGTGGTTGGAATAACTGGATCAACAGGTAAAACAAGCACAAAAGATTTAACAACAGCATTTTTAAGTGGAAAATATAAAGTATTTAAAACAAAAGGAAACTTTAACAATGAAATAGGAATGCCACTTATGATACTACAATTAGATAGCACATATGATATTGCAGTATTAGAAATGGGAATGAGTGATTTTAATGAAATTCACAATTTAGTTCAATGTGCAAAACCAGATTTAGCATTAATAACAAATATAGGAATATCACATATAGAAAACTTAAAAACTAGAGACAATATATTAAAAGCAAAAATGGAAATAACAGATTTCTTTAATGAAAAAAATACACTAATTGTAAATGCTGAAGATGATAAGCTATCAGGTGTAGAATCTAAAGGGTATGAAGTTGTAAAAATTGGTTATAATTCAGAATATGAATGTTATGCAACAGAGATTGAAGCAACTTTAGAAAAAACTGAATTTACATTAAACTATAGAGGTACAAAAACTAGAATATCGTTAGATATGGTAGGAAAGCACAATGTTTTAAATGCCTTACTTGGAATAGAAGCAGGATTTAAGCTAGGATTAACAATTGAAGAAATGAAAAAAGGGCTTTCAAATCTTGAAGCAACATCAATGAGATTAGAATTTATAGATGGAAAGACTGTAAATATAATAAATGATTGTTATAATGCAAGTCCGGATTCTATGAGAGCAGGATTAGATGTTTTAAAAATGAAAGAAGGAAGAAAAGTTGCAATACTTGGAACAATGTTACAATTAGGAACTGAAGGGCATAAAGCACATAAAGAAGTAGGTGAATATGCAAAAGATATTGCAGATTTATTAATAGTAACAGGAGACTTCAAAGAAGATTTTAAAGAAGGCTTTGAAAAAGATAGTATAAAACTATATAATACTAAAGTGGACCTTATAGAAGATTTGAAAAATGTTATAAAAGAAAATGATAATATTTTAGTTAAAGCTTCAAGAGGTGAAAAATACGAAGATATAGTAAAAGAATTAAAAAATATCTAATTAAACAAAGGAGGTGTGCTACTAGAAACACTAGTAGCCAGGAAAAATTATGGGGGATTTAGCAAATTTAATCAGTCCGACGATGCTTTTTGCATTAGGAACGGGATTGATAATTTCATTAATATTAGGTCCGGTATTTATACCATTATTACACAAGTTTAAATTTGGTCAAAATATAAGAGAAGATGGACCACAAAGTCATTTGAAAAAAGCAGGAACACCAACAATGGGAGGGATAATTTTTATCCTTTCTATAATTGTGGTAATGGTGTCTATGAGATACCATATTTCATCAGAAGGAATGATAATTCTTTATTCGATGGTAGCATTTGGATTCATTGGTTTATTAGATGATATGCTAAAAATTATTCATAGAAACAATTTAGGCCTTAGAGCATGGCAAAAGATGATTCTATTACTTCTTTTCTCAATTGCAATGGCATATTATGCATATGTTCATGTAGGAACAACTATAAGTATACCATTTACATCATTACATCTTAATTTAGGATTAGTGTATATTCCTTTAGTAATAGTATATTATGCAGCAACAACTAATGCTGTAAACTTAACTGATGGATTAGATGGGCTTGCAACTACAGTAACGATTATAGTATTAATATTCTTTACAATAGTTTCAGTTAAAGAAGGAAAAAGCGATATAACAGTATTTTGTATTGGGTTAATAGGAGCTTTATTAGGTTTCTTAAAATACAATAAATTTAAAGCGAAAATTTTTATGGGAGATACTGGTTCCCTTGCTTTAGGTGGGGCTATAGGAAGTATAGCATTACTATTAAAAATGCCATTAATAGTTATTATTGTTGGTGGGATTTATGTTTTTGAAGCACTATCGGTTATAATACAAGTTATTTCTTTTAAAACAAGAGGAAAAAGAGTATTTAAAATGGCACCAGTACATCATCACTTTGAACAACTTGGATGGAGTGAGGTAAAAGTAGTAACAGTATTTTCATTAATAACTGTAGTACTTTGTATAATAGGGTATATTTCACTTTAGTAAAATAGTGGAGGAATTTAAATGAGAGGAAAAAAGCTTAGTAAAAAAAGAAAAATAAAAGAGCCTATTGATATATGGTTATTAGCTGTAACAGTAACAATATTATCAATTGGAGTAGTTATGGTATACTCTGCAAGTTCATATTTTTCAATGTTTGAAAGTAATGATAGTACTGTATTTTTTAAAAAGCAATTTATGTGGGCAATACTTGGGTTAATTGCATTATTTATAATGAGCAGGATAGACTATCATAATTTTAGAAATAAAAAAATAATGTATATTTTATATGGTGTAACAATAATCTTACTTTTAGCAGTATTTGCCTTCCCGGCAACAAAGGGAGCACAAAGGTGGATTAAACTTCCAGGGATATCATTTCAACCATCAGAATTAGCTAAATATACAGTCGTATTATTTTTAGCATATAAATTAACAAAGATGGGAAAAGGAATAAAAAATTTCTGGAAGGGTGTTGTACCAGCACTTGGATATGCAGGACTTATTGCAGGGATTATATTAAGTCAGAAAAATTTAAGTATAGCATCAGTAACTATGATGGTTTCATTTGCTATGATATATATATCAGGAGCCCAGTTTAAACACATGTTTGGAGTTATAGCGCCAGCTTTAGCCTCTGCAGCATTTTTATTTACTGTAAGTTCTAGCTATAGATACGATCGACTTACAAATTTTATAAATCCCTGGGCAGATCCAGCAGGAAATGGATATCAACTTATTCAATCCTTATATGCATTAGGTTCAGGAGGAATAACTGGACTTGGGCTTGGGCAATCAAGACAAAAAACAATGTATATGCCTGAACCACATAATGATTTTATTTTTTCTATAATAGGTGAGGAACTTGGATATATTGGATGCTTAGTGGTAATTTCATTATTTATCTTCTTTATATGGAGAGGAATAAAAATCTCTATGGAAGCTAGGGATAGCTATGGATCATTAATTGCAATTGGAATAACTGCAATTATAGGAATTCAATGTTTAATAAACATTGCAGTTGTAACAGGTTCAATGCCAGTTACAGGGGTTCCACTTCCTTTTATAAGTTATGGAGGATCGTCCTTAGTCATAAATTTAGCAGCAGTAGGAATTTTGTTAAATATATCAAGACAAAAAAATAAAGAAGCATAAAATAAAAAGTCTTATAGAGGAGTTCCTTTATAAGGCTTTTTAAATTTAAATAAAAAATAAACTGTGTACATTTTTTTAATATATTATTAATTAAATTGTGATGAAAAAAATATGTAAAGATGATATTATATTAAGGAGAATAAAAAATAGGGGATTTAAGAGAGATGACAAAAAAATATGGTCAAAAGAAAAAAAGGAAAAAAGGGAATACCTTTTTAAAAGGAATATGTATTTTTTCTTTTTTAGGGATAGGCTTAATTTTATTTTTAACAAAATCAACTTTTTTTAATATAAAGGAAGTTTTAGTTGAAGGTGAAAATTTAGCGCTAAAGCAAAGTTTAGATGAAAAAGGAAAGTTTTTTTTAGGTCAAAATCTATTGTTCGTAAAACCAGATGATGTAAAAGACAAAATAAAAGAAAATCCATATATTAAAAATGTTAATGTGTCTAAAAAATTTCCAAGTACTATAAGAGTAGATGTGGAAGAAAGTGATGTTGCATTTTATATAGGAAAAGGGAAAAATGCTTATATTTTAAGTAGTACATTAAGAGTTTTAGAAAAAAATAACAATGGAAATTTGAATAAGGATATCAAAAATCTTGTTGAAATAGTGGGCATAAGTGGGAAAAATATTGAAATAGGAAATTATTTAGTATCCACAGAGGAAAAGATTATTGAAGGAATATGCGAGGACATTTATAAAATAAAAAAAGTAAATAAAACTAAGCATAAGATATCAAAAGTAGACTTTTCAAACTTATCAAATATAAAAATTTGGATTGGGCAAGTTGAAGTAAGGGTTGGAGATGGACGAGATTTTGTAAAAAAAATAAATGATTCTTTAAACATCCTTGAAGATAAAAACTTAAAGATGGATAGTGGGTACATAGATTTAAGTTTTAATGGTGCACCAGTAATCAATAGAAATGTAAAAGGGGAAGGTTAAATGAGAAGGGTTGTTTCACAACTTTCAATAGCTATAGTATGTATAATTTTAGGATTTCTTTTAACACATCAGTTAAAGATTTTAACTAAAGGAACGAATAATAGTTATGATGAAAGTGATATGATAACACAAATAGAGGGATTAAAAAAGCAAAAAGATGAACTAGAAAAAACAAATAAAAATTTAAATGAAAAATTAAAAGAATTAGAAGATGCAGCAACTAAAAATGGTGATGTTGGATTAGAGATTAAAAATCGTTTAGATACTGCTAGAATGATATTAGGACTTGTAGATGTTGAGGGACAAGGGGTAGAAATAACAATAACACCTAAAACATCTATATTTTCATCAAATAGTGAAATGGGAAGTAGTTTGATTACAGAGGAAGAAATTGTTCATATCGTTAATCTTCTACGTTTTACTAAGGCAGAGGCTATATCTATAAATGGATATAGATTAACGCCACAAACAGGTATAAAAAATTCGAAAAATTATATTTGGATTGGAAATGCAGGACAAATTAGTCCAGAACAAAAGATAACAATAAAAGCAATTGGAGACAAAGCAAGATTAAAAGTAGCATTAAATTTCCCAGGTGGAATAGATTATGGAGCACTTCAAAATTATGATTGTACAGTTGAGGAAAAAGATAAAATTGTAATTGAGAAAACTACTCAAAATTTAAAAACAGATTATTTAAGTGGTTTAAAAGAAGGGGAGGAAAAATAATGGTTCCAATAATAGGGTTAATGATTGGTGTTTTTTTAGGATTTGCATTAGATTTGAATATATCAGATAAATATTCACCATATATGTCAGTTGCAATTCTTGCATGTTTAGATTCTGTTTTCGGTGCATTAAGAGCGAATTTATCTAAGAATTTTAGAACAGATATTTTTGTTTCGGGTTTCTTTGGTAATGCATTGCTTGCAGCAGGACTTGCATATTTAGGAGATAAATTAGGGATTCCTATTTATATTGCCGCTGTAATAGTATTTGGTGGTAGAATATTTGATAACTTTGCAACTATAAGAAGGCTTTTATTAGAAAAGTTTAGAGGTAGATAGGGTAAAATGATGAAAAATGTGAGAGGAAAATTAGTTATTTTTATTTTATCTATATTATTAGGTATTCTAATTTCATTAAATTCAAATTTTGATGGAATTAAAAAATATTTTTCATTAAGTTATAGAGAATATAATGATGCAGCATTAGAGAAAAACACGTTGTATAAAGAAATTGAAAATTTAACTAAAGCTAATGAAAAAACAAAAGAATTAATAGATTCTTATAATGGTAATGACAGAAATGAAGAAGAAGTGTTGGCACTTATGAAGGAACAGATAGATGATTTTGGAATGTTAGATGGAAGTCGTGAAGTTGAAGGACCGGGTCTTAAAGTTACTATAAATGATGGGGATATTCATAATAAAGAAAACACTAATATAGAAATTTCTAATAAAATTTTTCATGATAGAGATGTTCAGCTAGTTATAAATGAGTTTAGAAAAGCTGGGGCAGAGGCTATAATGATAAATGATTATCGATTAACAGCAAACTCAGGGTTATCTTGTAATGGACCATTTATTATATTTGAAGATGATCATACGGAATATGCACCATTTAGTTTTTATGTAATTGGGAATCCGGATGAATTAGAGGCAGCAATATTATCAGAAGAAAGTCATATAAAGCAATTAGAGCTTAGAGAATTAGATGTAAAAATTGAAAAAAAAGATAAAATAAAAATGCCTGCAATGACAAATGTTAAAAAAAATAATTATATGCAAGGAATTGTAGAAAAATAATAAAAAATAGAATAAAATTTAATTATAAATAAAGGGATTTAGGAGTTTATAGAGAATATATAATTTAAGGTCATAACTATGGAGGCTTAGATATGGGTATAAAAGAAAATATATTTAAAATAAAAGAAGAAATAGGCGATGATGTAAAACTATTAGTTGTATCTAAAACAAGAAGTTTAGAAGAAATGGAAGAAGCTTATGAAGTAGGTGAAAGAGATTTTGCTGAAAATAAAGTTCAAGAACTAATATACAAAGAAGAAAACTTTCATAAAGATGTAAATTGGCATTTAATTGGAAAGCTTCAAACGAATAAGGTAAAGTATATAGTTGGAAAAGTAAGTTTGATACATTCATTATCTAGTATAAAATTATTACAAATGATAGAAAAAAAATTTGGTGAAGAAGATGAAATAGCAAATCTTTTGATTCAGATAAATATAGGGCGAGAAGAAGCTAAAAGCGGAATACTAGAAGAAGAATTAGAAGAATTAATAGAAGAAGTAGAAAAATGCAATTTTGTAAAAGTAAAAGGCTTAATGGTTATCATTCCACAAGGAGATGATGAATCAAATAGAAAATATTTCAAAAAAACTAAGAAACTATTTGATGAATTAAAGGAAAGAAAATTCAAAAATATAGTAATGGATACACTTTCAATGGGAATGACACATGATTATAAAATAGCCATAGAAGAAGGTTCTAATACTGTTCGTGTTGGCACTGGGATATTTGGTGAAAGAGATTATAGTAATTAGGAGGAATAAAAAATGTCAAACATGGTTTCAAAAATGAAGAACTTTTTCGGATTAGGGGATGAAGACGAGGATATAGAAGGATTTGAAAGAGAATATGAGGACAATGAATTAGTAGAAGAAAATGATGGGTATGAAGGAAATGAACCTGTTATAATTGGTGGAGGAAGACGAGATAAAGTTGTTAATATTCATAACAATGTAGCAGCTAAAGTTTTAATTACAAAGCCAACATCATATGAAGAATCTATGGAAATTTGTGATGCATTAACAAATAGAAGAATTGTTGTTATTAATACAGCAAATTTAGAAAATAAAACAGCTAGAAGATTATTAGACTTCATCAGTGGGGCATCATATGCATTAAAAGGTGATTTCCAAGAAATAGATAAGGGTGTATATATTTTATCACCATCAAATGTAGAAGTAACAAATGAATTAAAAAGTGAATTAACATCAAAAGCTTTATTTAACTGGAGCAAGTAGGTGAGATAGGTGTCTAGAATAATAATTACATTTATAGATACGTTATTTAACTTATTAGAAATATTTATATTAGCAGATGTTATTTTATCTTTTTTGAAAAATGTAAATATAGGTGGAATACGAGAATTTATTTCAGCGATTGTATCTCCAATACTTGCACCTTTTAGGATATTGCTTATAAAAATATTTGGGTATACACAAGTAGATTTTTCACCAGTACTTGCATTAATAGTATTAGATTTGTTAAAAAATCTATTGTTAAGGATATTATTTTAAAATGAAAAAAGATGAATTTTTAAAAAACTTTAAAGAAGAAGATAGAAATGAAGCAATGTCAGTTTATAATAAATTAACTTTAGCTTTAAATAAAGATATACCTGTATTTTCAACAGAGTTTTATACACCTAATATATGGAAAGTGTTAGAAGAAAAAATAAAGATAAAAGATTTTAAAATAGAAAGCTTTGGGATATTCAATGATGCAGAGAGACGAATTATAAGTTTTAACAATATCTATAGTATTGAGTACCCTATAAAAATTCTAAGAATAAAAAATAAGTCAAAGTTTAAAAATTTAACACATAAAGATTATTTAGGTAGCTTAATGAATTTAGGTATAAAAAGAAGTAAAATGGGTGATTTAATAGTAGAAAATGATTTTTGTTATGTTTGTGTATTAGAAGATATTGCAAATTATATAGAAATGAACTTAGCTAAAGTGTCTAGTTCAAGTTGTGAAGTAGATATTTTAGAAGAAGGCTTAGATATAAATCATAATTTTACAGAAGAAACAATAAATATCCAGTCGATGAGACTTGATTCAATTGTTTCTAAAATTACAAAAAAATCAAGAAGTGTTGCGGAAGACTTAATATCAAATGGAAGTGTTTTAATAAACTATTCTATATCTAGAGATAAAAGTAAAGAAATAAAGACAGATGATAGAATTACAATAAGAAAATATGGAAAATATATATTAGGGGATAAAAGCGGAAATACTAAAAGTGGGAAATTAAAAATAACTATAAAAAAATATACATAAGAGGTGTAGAAAAATGAAGTTAACTCCAATGGATATAAATAATAAAGAATTTAAAAAAGGATTAAGAGGATATAATCCTGATGAAGTAGATGAATTTTTAGATGAAGTAATTGAAAATTACGAAGAGTTATTTAAAGAAAATTCTAAAATGAAAGAAAGAATAACTGTTTTATCAGAACAAGTAGACCACTATGCTAAAATAGAAAGCACAATACAAAATACTCTTTTATTAGCTCAAAATGCTGCCGATCAAGCAAAAGATAGTTCACAAAAAGAAGCGGAACTTATAGTTAAAAATGCTAATGAAACAGCACAAAAAATAGTTGATAAAGCTCACAATGATGTTATTCAAATAAATGATGAATTCGATAAAATAAAACAAGAATTCATTAAATTTAGAGCTAAATTTAGAAACTTTATGAATACTCAATTAGAAACTTTTGATGATTTAGAGAAAGATTTAAATAAAAGTTATTCAATAGTTGCACCAGTTGAAGAATTTATGCCAAAAGAAGTGGCTTATGCAGAAGAAAAAAGAGTTAATGAAGCTGTAGAGACAGATAATTTAGATGAAATAAAAAGTTTTTTTGCAAGTGAAGCAGAATAAGATAAAAGTAAGGTTGACATTTAAAGAAAATGTCAACCTTTTATAGCTTTATTGTGAGAAAACGTGTATTATATTATAATTGAGAGAGAAAAAACGAGGTGTAAGAAATGGAAGAAAAACTTTTTGTAATAAATGAAGAAAATAAAGGAACAAGAATAGATAAATTCATAACAGAAGTTATGGAAGGAAAATCAAGATCATACATACAAAATATGATAGAAGAAGGATTTGTATTAGTTAACGATAAGGCTGTAAAAAGCAATTATAAGTTAAGAAATAAAGACATAGTAAAAACTAGTATAAAAGAGCCAGTTGAATTAGAAGTAAAAAAAGAAAATATAGATATAGATATTATTTATGAAGATAAGGATATTATAGTTGTAAATAAAGCTAAAGGAATGGTTGTACATCCAGCACCAGGAAATTATGAAGGAACTTTAGTAAATGCATTATTATATCATTGTACTGATTTATCAAGCATAAATGGAGTTATTAGACCAGGAATAGTTCATAGAATTGATAAAGACACAACAGGAGTTTTAGTAGTAGCTAAAAATGATGAAGCACATGTAAAGTTATCAGAACAGTTAAAAGAGCATAGTGTCAAAAGAGAATATTATGCATTAGTTCAAGGAAGAATAGCAAAAGATAAAGGAACAATAGATAGACCTTTAAGAAGAAGTAAAAAAGATAGACTTAAAATAGCAATTGCAGAAGATGGAAAAAAAGCAGTAACACATTATGAAGTTATTGAAAAGTTTAAAAATACAACACTTGTAAAATGTATATTAGAAACAGGAAGAACACATCAAATAAGAGTTCATATGGGATCTATAGGATATCCATTAGTTGGAGATCCTTTATACGGACACAAAAATCAGAAATTCAAAGAGGATGGACAAATGCTACATGCTAAAGTATTAGGATTTATTCATCCAGGGACAGGAGAATATATGGAGTTTTCTACAGAATTACCTGAAAATTATAAAGTTTTATTAGAAAATTTAAGAAAAGATAATGTTTAGGAGGAGTAAAAATTGAAATTAAAAGCTAATTTATTAGATGATAAAGCTATAAAAAGAAGTTTAATAAGAATATCTCATGAAATTATAGAAAGAAACAAAGGGGTAGAGGATTTAGTTTTAGTAGGAATTAAAAGAAGAGGATATCCATTAGCTAAAAGAATCTCAAAGCAAATAGAACAAATTGAGGGAATAAAAGTTGAAGTTGGATATGTTGATATAACTTTATACAGAGATGATTTAACTACAAACTTAGATAATCCTAATTTTAAAGGAACAGATTTAGGTGTAAATATAAAGGATAAGAAAGTTATACTAGTAGATGATGTTTTATATACTTGTAGAACTGTTAGAGCAGCCATAGATGCAATTATAGATGTAGGAAGACCGATAGGAATACAATTAGCTGTTTTAATAGATAGAGGCCATAAAGAGCTTCCTATAAGGGCTGATTATGTAGGGAAGAATATTCCAACATCAAAAGAAGAGGTAATTGGAGTTAAAATAGAAGAATTTGACGGAGAAGACTCAGTTAAAATATACGAGAAAGAATAAAAGGAGAAATGTATGGACTATAATTTAATAGCAACAACAACTTTTGGAATAGAAGGGATTACAGCAAAAGAACTTAGAGTTTTAGGATATGAAAATTTAAAATCAGAAAATGGAAAAGTATTCTTTAAAGGTAATGAAAGAGATATAGCAAGAGCTAACATTCATTTAAGGACAGCAGAGAGAGTTCTTATAAATATGGCAGAATTTGAAGCTAGAAGCTTTGAAGAGTTATTCCAAGGAACTAAAAAAGTAAAATGGCATGAATTAATTCCTCAAAATGGAATGATGCATGTAACAGGAAAATCAATAAAATCAACTCTTTATTCAGTTCCAGATTGTCAATCAATTGTAAAAAAAGCTATAATAACAAGTATGACGGAAGCTTATGGAACTACAGAATTTCCAGAAGACGGACCAATTTATAAAATAGAAGTTGCCATATTAAAAGATAAGGTAACTTTAAGTATTGATACTTCAGGAATAGGACTTCATAGAAGAGGATATAGAGAAAACTCAGGTGCGGCACCATTAAAAGAAACATTAGCAGCTGCAATGGTACTTCTTTCAAGATGGAAGAAAGAATATACATTAGTAGATCCATTTTGTGGTTCAGGAACAATTCTAATTGAAGCCTGTATGATAATGCAAAATATAGCACCAGGACTTAAAAGAAGATTTGTTTGTGAAACATGGCCAACTTTTGATAAAGAAGTAGTTGCAAAGGTTCGTGAAGAAGCTAAAAATGCCATAAAAGACGAAGAGCTAGACATTATAGGATATGATATAGATAAATGGGTTCTTAAGACTGCTAAAAATAATGCAATAAAAGCTGGTGTAGATAAGTGGGTTAAGTTCCAAGAAAACAACTTTTATAAATTTTCTAATAAGCATAAATATGGATTCATAATCTCAAATCCACCATATGGTGAAAGATTAAGTGAAAAAGAAGATGTTGAAATGTTAAACAGAAAATTTGGAAGACTTAAAAGAGAGTACGATACTTGGGAATTTAATATACTTACAGCTTATGAAAACTTCTATAAAACTTTTGGAGTTAAAGAAAGCAAAAACAGAAAATTATATAATGGAAAACTTAGATGTTATTACTATCAATATTTCCATAATGATAAAATTAAAAACGCAGGAGACACTGTTATGCAGTGCCTAATTAAATAAAATTAGAATTTGAATTTTTAAAAAAGCCTAAGTGATTTTTACTTAGGCTTTTTAATGTTATAATTTTTGTATTTCAAGGGCATTAAAATCACTAGGTTCAGTATAAAGAGTCCAATTTGTGTGATAAATAACCATACCCATTTTAGAACCAGTTGGTTTTTTTAGATTTTTAACAAAAGTATAATCTACTGGTACCTTTGTTCCAGTTTTAGCTTTGCTATAATAGGCTGCTATAACAGAAGCTTCTTCAAGAGTTTTGTCTAAAAGTTCATCGGTGCAAAGAATTACGTGAGAACCAGGAGCATCCTTTGTATGCATCCAAATCCAACTTTTCTTTGCAAATTTAAGACTTAAATAATCATTTTGAATATTATTTTTACCAACATAAATATCTATACCTTCAGATGAAATAAAGTGAAGAGGTTTAGATTTTTTATTGTTAGTCTTTTTTAATTTTTTAAATTTTAAATATCCTGTTTCCATAAGCTCAGATTTAATTTCATCAATTTCTCCATAATCTTCAATATTGTGAAGGTTTGTTAAAACTGAATTTAAATAACCTAATTCTGCCTCATTTTTTTGAAGTTGAATTAAAGCCTCTTCCTCTCCTTTTTTCATCTTATTATATTTTTTATAATAATTTTGAACATTTTGAGAAGGAGATTTGTTTATCTTTAAAGGAATCGTTATATCTTCTAAGCTTTCAGAGTAAAAGTTTTGAAGTGTAATTTCTTTCATTCCTTCCTTTATTGAATAAATATAAGATGTTAAAAGATCACCATATATTTTGAACTTTTCTTTTTCTTTCGAATCTTCTATTTGTTTAGTTAAGATTCTTTCTTTTTTTAAACATCTTTCAATATTAGTAGATATAAATCTCGATAAATCATTTGATTTATTATGAAGCCTATCTTGCTTATCTTTTTTGAAATAAAAATCTTCAATTAAAACTCCAGCATCATCATAAGGAATATAATTAAATCCTTCAAATTTTATAGAATGGAAATCTTTAAAGTTTCCATTTGAATCAGTAAAGATATAAAATTCTTTAGAATTTTGAAGTTCTAAAAATATATTTATACAAAAATTAAATAATAAATTTATATCTTTAAAGTCTATATTTGAAATTAATAATCTTTTTGTAAGCTCATGTGATAAAGGCTTACTAACTCCTGCAAAAATATCTGAAAAAAAGTTTTCATTTAAGTTTTCTAAAGTATTTACAAATGGAGTAAATTCATCTAAAGTAAAATTATAAGGATTTAATTTTTGAGATTTTGGGGGATATACATATGAAGTTCCTGGATATAAAACCCTAAAAGTATTTATATCAGGAGTTATATGTTTTATAGACTCCATAACCTTATTATCTCTTTTTCTAACAAGAGTAATATTTGAGTGTCGTCCCATAATTTCTACAATAAGTGAATATTGGCTATTAAATCCAAGTTCGTCATTAGAGGATATAAGAATTTCAACTATTCTATCTCCTTCTATTTGAGTAATATCTAAGATTGTACCTGAAATAAGGTATTTTCTAAGAACCATTGTAAAAAGTGGTGCAGTTAAAGGGTTATCCTTTTGAATGTTAGTAAGGTGAATTCTAGAAAACCTAGGAGAAGCAGAAATTAATAATTTTAAATTTTTACGATTTTTACGTACAGTTAAAATTATCTCATCTTTTTCAGGTTGATTTATTTTATCTATTTTTCCATCTATTAAACATTCTTTTAAATTAGAAACTAAACTATTTAAAAAAATTCCATCTAATGCCATAATATTATCCTTCTTTCTTATTTGAATATGTAAAGATAGTATAACATTAGATAGAATGATTTATCAATAAAAGTACTGTGAGGGATGAAAATGAATTTTGTAAAAATGCATGGAATAGGAAATGATTTTATAATAATAGAAGATTTAGAAAATAAAATAAAAAATGAAAGTGAACTTTCGAAAAAAGTTTGTCATAGAAGATTTGGAATTGGAGCTGATGGATTAGTTTTAATTAGAAAATCAGAAGAATGTGATAGACAAATGCTTATAGTAAATAGTGATGGTTCAATACCTAATATGTGTGGAAATGCTATAAGATGCTTTAGTAAATACGTTTACGATAAAGGAATAGTACAGGCTAAGGAATTTTCAGTAGAAACTGGAGATGGTAGAAAAGATATTATTCTTACTATAGAGAATGAGGAAGTTATAGGAATAAGAGTATTTATGGGGAAAGAATCTTTTGATGGAAAAGATATAAAGCTAAAGGATTCTATAGATAGGCTTATTAATTATAAGGTAACTGTAAAAGAAAAGGACATTGAGCTAAATTCAGTTTTAGTTGGTGTACCTCATACTATAGTAATAGATAATGAAGATAAGTTTTCTACAGAATTTGGACAAAATATAGAAAAATTAGATTTATTTAAAGAAGGAACAAATGTAAATTTCATAAAAATAATAGATAGAGAAAAGATTGTAGTTAGAACTTGGGAACGTGGTGCAGGAGAGACGCTTGCGTGTGGAACAGGAGCTTGTGCAAGTGCAAAAATGCTAAATACATTAGGATTAGTAGATAATAATGTTGAAGTTAGCTTACCAGGTGGGAAATTGAAGATTGAATTAAAAGAAGAAGGAATATATATGATAGGACCAGCAGAATATATATGCAAGGGGGAGCTATTATAGAAGGAACTAAAAATGAAGAAAAGAAAAATTGTATTTTTAGCTTTAGGGGCTATATGTAGTATTGCATTATTTGGATGTGCAGAAAAAGAGAAGATAGAGAGTTTTCAAAAAATAGAAGTTTTAGATGGAGCTATAATTGAAAAAGACAAAGATGAATATTATAATCTGAATTTAAAGGATAGAAAATATACTAAAAACAATGATAATGTTGTTGTACTAGAAGATACTTTAAAAAGCCAGTTAATATTTGAAGAGGGAAAACACTATATTTTATATAATAATAAAAAAGTAGAAATTCCAGATGGAAAGTATAATAGCTTAAATTTGTCAGCTAATGGTTCATATTTAGCATATATGGTATATGAAGATGGATATAATTTAAAGATAATTGATGTGGAAAATGATAGAGAAAAAGAAATAAATTCAAAGGTTAGAGTATCAGGAACATTTTTTGATTTTATTGATGACTATACATTAGTTTATTATGGAATATCAGAAGACAATAAAAATGGGATATTTACATATAATCTAAAGGAAGAAAGAGAAACACTTGTATATGAATTAAAAGAAGGATATATAGAGTTTTTAAAAGTTATAAAAGATAAAGTGATTTTTTTAGAGCAAAAAGACGAAGAAAAATCATTAAAGGAATTTGATATAAAAAATAAAAATACAGAAATGATAAGCAATGAAGTTAAATTTGTTTATGATATTGAAGAAAATAAAGAAGAATATTTTTTATTAGGAAATATAAGAGGAAATGGTGAATCTTTATATAAATTAAATAAAGATGGTATAAGTGAACGATTAGTATATGATTTTCCTAGAAAAATAGATATGAAAAAAGGCTTAAGCAAAACAAAGGAAGAGGGAATTTTATTTATTGGAAATGAGCATAACACAAACAATGTGTATGAATACAAAGAAAATGAAATAAAATTAATAACAGAAAAAGAAGGAATATATGAATTTGTAAAAAAAGACTAAGAAAATTAGTCTTTTTTTTGTATATTTTTTATCTAAATGACAAGAATTTAGATAGGAGGGGATTATGAGAGAAAAAATAAAACTTATAAATTTTAAATACGTTGAAAAATTAACTTTAGAGAAATGTAGAGAACTAGAAGTGATTCCAATTGAAAGAAATAAAAAAGTAATTATATTGTGTAAAGAAATGAATGAAGAAGTTAAAAGAAAGTTAGAACTTATTTTTGATGAAATAGAAATAGAATTTATAGAAAAAAATGAGTTTGAAAATTTAAGTAAAATAATATTTATAGATAATGAAAATTTAGAAGATGAAATCATTGGAAGAGCTATTCTTGATGAAGCAAGCGATATACATTGTGAAATAGAGAAAACAGGAGTCAACATAAAATACAGAATCGATGGATTGTTAAACTTAAGATATAAAATATCTAAAGAAAACTATAATAAATTTCTATCTAGAATAAAGATAAAAAGCAATTTAGATATTGCAGAAAAAAGACGAGCTCAAGATGGAAAACTTAAATTTGAAATTCTAGATAAAGAAATAAATCTAAGAGTATCTATAGTTAATACTATTAATGGAGAAAAAGTCGTAATAAGAATTTTAAAAGATACACTTATAGAAGGAGACTATAAAGATTTAATAAATGTAAAAAAACAAATAGAAGTCTTAGATAAAATAGTAAAAAAGAAAAACGGATTGGTAATTATAAATGGACCAACAGGGTCTGGTAAATCAACAACTCTTTATTCTATTTTAGAAGTTAGTAAAAAAGAAAGTGTTAATATAACCACTATAGAAGACCCCGTTGAGGTAACTATTGAAGGAATAACACAGCTTCAATTAAATAAAGAAATTGGATTAGATTTTACAACTTCTCTAAAATCGGTTTTAAGACAAGATCCAGATATTATAATGATTGGTGAAATTAGAGATAAAGATACAGCTAAAATAGCGGTAAGGTCAGCAATAACAGGACATAAAGTATATTCAACGCTACATTCTATATCAGCACTAGAGGTTTTTTATAGATTAAAAGATTTAGGAATTGAAGAAGGAATATTAAGGCAAGCTTTAGTTGGAATAGTATCTCAAAAACTTATTAGAAAATTATGTGATAAGTGTAAAAGAAAATTAGAAATAAAAATTAATAATAGAATTATTAAAGTTTATGAAAAAGAAGGTTGTATAGATTGTGGATATACTGGTAATAAAGGAAGAGTTTTAGTATCACAAGTGTACAAATTAGATAGAGATTTTAAATTTTCTAAATTAGAAGAAAATAAAGAGTACTATTCTAATTTAGAGATGAAGGAAGTGGCATTAGAATATTTAGAAAATGGAGAAATTGCATATTCAGATTATTTAGAGTTTATAGAGGAGCAAGATGGATAAGTGGATAGAAAAATATCTTATAAGAGCCTTTGGATAATAGCATATAATTTATCAAAATTATATAGAGATGGTATTGGAATAGTAAAAGCATTCGAACTATTAGAGGAATTACCATTAAAGAAAAGATATAAAGAAAGTTTGAAACTAGCAAAAAAAAGTATAGAGAAAGGAAATGGCATTAGTGAAAGCTTTTCTATGTCAAGAGAATTATATCCAAGCTTTTTTATAAGAATGATAAAGCTTGGAGAAGAAACAGGAAATCTTGAAAAGGTTTTAGAGAGTTTAGGGAAATATTATAAAAGTAAAGAAGAGTACAAACAAAAAACTATAGAAAGTTTAATATACCCACTTTTTATCTGTATATTTTTATTTTTTGGAATAATAGCTACGTTTTTATTTCTTATTCCAATGGTTGGGGACTTGATTTCTAATTTTGAAGAATTACCAGTTATAACAAAAGTTGGACTGAACGTATCAGAATTTTTAAATGAAAATAAAATAATAGGTTTGATGTATATAGTAATGATAATGATTATATTACCAGGAAGTGTATTTTATTTGAAAAAAGATGAAATAAAAAATTTTCTTAAGGAAAAAATTAAAATTTTAAAAAAAAGAAGAGAATACAGAATTCTTGTAAGTATAAGTGTTTTAGTTGAAAGTGGAATAAATATTAAAGTAGGAGTCGAATATTTAATTGAGACTGAAGATAAAGAAATGAAAGAAGCCTATGTGATTTTTAGAGATGAACTTGAAAAAGGAATGACAATAGAAAAGGCTTTAAGAAAATCAAATAAAATAAGTGAATATTCATTAGCCATAATTAATATAGGCGAAGAAAGTGGTAGTTTAGATAAAAGATTAAAGAAGCTTGTTCAAGAATTAGATGAGGAAAATAAGAAAATAGAAAAAAGGTTGATGAATAGTATACAACCTATAGCAATTCTTACAGTAGGAGTTTTCTTCTTATTATTTGTAGTAACTTTTATAGTACCAATAATTAAAAGTGTTTATGGAGTTATAAATTGATGAAAAAAGGATTTACAGTAATAGAAATGATGGTAGTTTGTAGCATTTTAGCAGTAGGTGTAATTACAATTGACATTGGAACTAAATATATACAAGACTATAGAATAAGAGCAATAGAAGAAGGATTTTTAAATGAGATATACAGTCTTATAAATTATGGTAGAGAAAAGTGCATAGCACTAGATAAACCAGGAGAAATAAGAGATTTTAAAAATAACGAAGGGATTATGGAAATTTCATTTGATATACATGGAGATAAAAAAGGAGAAAAAATAATAAAAGTACCAAAAGAAATTAGATACGAGCAACATTTAAATTTAAGTATTGATAATAATGGGAATCTAAAATCTATGACTTTAGAATGGCGAGGCAGAGAATCTAATAATAGCTATGAGATGCGTATTGGAGTTGGAAATAATACGATAAGGATATATGTGAATGGAGAAGAAAAAAGGTAATTCAATAATTGAGGTAATGGTGGCACTTGGAATAATATCAATGGCGTTAGTACTTGTAGGAATAGGGATTAATAAATTTGTATTTATAATTAATGAAGAAAAAAATATAGAGAGTGTAGAAAATATTTTGGAAATAATAGAAAAGGAATTAAAATATGAAACAAATCTTTGTGAGTTGAATGAGAAATTTAAAGGGAATGGAAGTATATATTTCGATACAAATACATCTTTTCAAGAAGAAATATTAAGTAAAGATATACTAGAGATGGCTAGTGAAAAGGTTAAAGATATTGAAGTAAAAAAAGAAGGAAATTTAAATACAGGATTAAAGCTTAAAATTATATATATAAAGGGAGATTATGAAAAGGAATTTGAAAAAGAAAAATGGATGGAAGAGCAAGGGATATACATTAATTGAAGTCTTAGTGTGTATGAGTATAAGTTTAAGTATAATACTTCTTATTGGGAAAGGGGTTATAGAAATAGAGAACTTAACCAAGATGGCTAATGAAAAAGTGTTTAATAGGAATGTTGCTAAGGGAGTAGAGATAAATATAAAAAAGCATTTAATAGAAGAAAATAACTTATATTATGGAATTGAAAAAAATAGATTACAAATATACAGAAGGTTAGGGAATGCTTTATCACCAGTAAAGGATGAACTTTATGTTGTTGATGAAAAATTATACTTAAAATATTTTAGAGAAGAAGAAGGAAATATAAATGGATATGAAACACTTCTTTCTCATAATATTGATGAATTTAATATTGTAAAAAAAGAAAATTCACTTTATATAGTGATTAGTATAAAAGGAGAAAAAATTTATGTATGCATATAAAAAGAAAGGTAATATTACGGTGGTAGCAAGTGTGTTTTTAGTCATGAGTTTGGTGTTTTTTTGTGGGATTTTTAAGCTGATAAAATATAGCATATATGGAACGGAGGATTTAATTATATATAGAAGTGGGATTGAATTTGAAGAAAAAAGAGAAAAAATAATAAAAGTATTACAAGAATATTCTAATATGACAGATATGGAAGAAGAAAAGGTATATGAATATAAAAATAAGGAAATAGAATTGGAACTAGCGAGCTTATATAGGGTGGAAAATTTAAAGATAAGCTACAAAGGAAAAGTTGCAGAGATAGGGTATAGAAATAAAGATACAAAAAAGGTACAAAAAATAAAGGTTTATAGAGAGAAAATGAAGGTGTGTGAATGTGAAAAGGAATTTTGTGATTTTGATAGTGAAAAAATAATATTAATTCCACAAAAAGGAGTAAAGAAAAATGTTTAAAAGAAAGATTGTATTGATTAAGGAAAATGAGGTGATTTTAGGTCGAGAAAAAACAACATATGAAAAGTTATGTAAAGTAATTAAAGAAAAAGAAAGAGTGGTTTTTGTTATATTAAATAAAAATATAATCATTAAAAAAGTGAAAACAAAAAATATAGAGGTAGTGCACAAATTTATAGAAGATGAGCTTTTGAAATATAATAGCCAGTATTTAATACACTTTGAAAAAATAAGAGGGGAAAATTCATTTATAGTTTATGCAATAAAAACAAATGAGTTAATAGAAAAAATAACAGAAAGATTTGTTAATTTGAAGGTATTACCTATAGAAATATTTATTAAAGAGATTTTGAAAGAAGAGGGAAGCTATAAGATTGGATTTATGGATAGAAAATATAATATAAGGGTGGATAATAACATAGTTTATACAGATATAAATGAAGAAAATTTTAAGGAGGGAAAACTTGTAATAACTAGGGAAAGGGGAAAGATTATTTAGTGATCAATGATAAGTTATATAAGCAGTTTATATCAAAAGAAAATTATATAAAGAAGAAAAAAGAAAAGGATAAAAAAGAGAATAGTATATTAATAATTATTTTAGTAATTAATATTATTATATCCTTTAGAGTAGTTGCTATATTTAATAAAAAAGACAAAGAGGAAGAAATCCAAATTGAATATAATGAAAAAGAAAATTTGATTCGTTGGATTGAACAGCTAGATGAGAATGTAGAAAAAGCAAGAATAGATAAAGGGAGAGGTGAGATAATTGTGAGTAAAGAAAATATTAATGAAATGTTAAATAAATTTGAAATAGATAATATACAATTAGAAAAAGAAGAACTTGCAAAGTTAAAAGTTAGAGGACTAAAATATGGGGACTAAAGATAAAATATGCATAATATTAATGGGGATAATGTTTTTACAAGTATTATATATAATAAAAAATGATAAGAAAAAAGTAGAATATGTAGAGGTAATGCAAAAAGGTGAAGTATCGGATATGTATGAAACTTTAGCGAGGTATGAGGGTATAAAGGTTCTAGAGATAAAAAATAATTTAAATGAAACTATTGGGGAAGTTGAAATTACTGGACATAAAGATAATATTATAAATAAAATAAATAGTATTGAGCAATATAAAATAATAGATTATGATATCTCTTTTTCAGAAGAATTATTAAAAGTAAATATTGAGATAAAATAGAGGTATAAAAAATAAGAAAAGAAGGGATAATATAATTAGATAAGTAGTTACAAAACTAACGATTAATTATCAAAAAGAAAAATATCTAGTAAATTAACTTACTTAGGAATTGCAATTAAGTTAGGATTTTGATAAAATATCATTGTTATGTCAGAAGAAACCAAAATATGATTATAATTGATATATAATATGTTATTGGATTTGAATTTATACTTTTGGAGGGATATTTTATGATATCAGCAGGAGATTTAAGAAAAGGTACAACTTTTGAGAACGAAGGACAAGTTTTTACAGTTGTAGATTTTTTACATGTTAAACCAGGAAAGGGAGCAGCTTTTGTTAGAACAAAATTAAGAAATGTTATATCAGGATCTGTTACAGATACAACTTTTAACCCAACAGCTAAATTCCAAGAAGCTGTAATTGAAAGAAAAGAAATGCAATACCTTTATAATGATGGTGAATTATACTATTTCATGGATGGAGAAACTTACGAGCAAATTCCATTAAATCTTGAAAAAGTAGAAGAGGCAATAAAATATTTAAAAGAAAATATGTTTGCTATAATCAAATTCTACAAAGGTGATGCATTCTCAGTAGAAGCACCAAACTTTGTTGAGTTATTAATAACTCACGCTGAGCCAGGAGTTAAAGGAAATACTGCAACAAACGCTTTAAAACCAGCAACACTTGAGACAGGAGCTATTGTAAATGTACCTATGTTTGTAAACGAAGGTGACACAATTAGAGTAGATACTAGAACTGGCGATTACATGGAAAGAGTTTAATAAGTTGTATTTATTGCTAAGTTCGTATGAACTTAGCAATTTTTATTAATAAGGAAGTGAAAAAGAATGAAAGAAATAAGAGAGGATATTAAGCTTATAAAAGAAGAGATATCAAAAAAAGATGATGATATAAGTTTAAAGTTCGCAGATGTTTTAGAGAAATTAGTAGATAAAGTTGAGGAAATACTAGTTAATCAAGAAGCTATGGATGAAAACATAAGATTTATGGATACTGATATATCAGGAATTCAGGATGAATTATTTGAAGAAGTAACATTTGAAGACTTAGAAGATGTATCTGACGAATATGAAGAAGTTAAGTGTACTCATTGTCAGAAGCCAATTTTTATAGAAAAAGATGTAATTGAAAAAAATGAGGAAGTAAAGTGTCCTTACTGTAAAAAGAATATATTTAAGTAAAAAGAAGCCTAATTTAAAATTAGGTTTCTTTTTTTTGAAAATAAATTTAAAAAAAGTAATATTTACATAACTATTGAAATATTAATTATATAAGAAAATATAAAAAACAAATTTACAGGAGAGGAGGTTGTATGGAGTTTGTATAACAAAGAAGAGATTATGACAATATTTCCAGAGGGAATTAGAGAAAAATTAAAAGATTACAAAAGAGAACATATTCAGGAGATACGGTTAAAAATTAATAAGCCTCTTATAGTATATAAAGGTGATGGAGAAGCAGTTTTAGATTATTTTGTAAAAGCAGATGAGATTAGATATATATTGAAAAGAATATCATCATATTCACTATATGCTTTTGAAGAAGAGATAAAGCGAGGGTTTATAACAATTAAAGGTGGGCATAGAGTAGGGCTTGCAGGTGAATGTGTTATGGATGGAGATAAGGTTAGAACTATAAAGAACATAAGTTCTATAAATATTAGAATAACAAGAGAAATATTAGGCTGTGGTAAAAAGATATTACCACATATAGTAGTAGATAATGAGGTGTTAAATACAATAATTGTTTCACCTCCTAAATGTGGGAAAACTACAATACTAAGAGATTTATCTAGAGTGATTTCTAATGGAGATATAGACTTTAGATTAAAAGGGAAAAAGGTTGTAGTTATAGATGAGAGGAGTGAAATTGGGGCATCCTTTGAGGGAATTCCACAAATGAATGTGGGAATAAGAACTGATATTTTAGATAACTGCTATAAAAAAGAGGGCATACTTATGGCAGTAAGGTCATTATCACCAGAGGTTATAATATGCGATGAAATAGGAAGAGAAGATGAGGTTAAAGAAATAAAAAATGCCTTTAATTCGGGAGTGAAATTAGTATTTTCAGTTCATGGAAGTGACTTAGATGATATATACAAGAAAAAAGAGATAGCAGCACTTTTAAATGAAAGAATAATAGATAGAGTAATTACATTAAAGAGTGAGAAAAATAAATTTTTAATTGATAAAGTTTATGTAAGGTTAGGAGACGATTTTAAGTGTTTAAGTATTTGTGGCTCATTTTAGTTTTTATTTTTTGCAGTTACACAGGATTTCAAATTGGAAGAAGATACTTTAAAAGATATAGAAATTTAGTAGATGTTAACAAGTATATTGTGATGCTACAAAATGAAGTGTTATATAAAAATACAGCAATTCCAGAAGCATTAGCTGAAATAAGCATAAAAAGTGAAGATTCATTTTCGCTAGTGTTATCTAAAGTATCTACTGAACTTAAATTAGGTGAAAAACAGAGTGTATATCATGCATTCAAAGAAGTGTATATAAATGAAAAAAACAATTTTTATTTTGAAGAAGATGATGAAAAAGTAATAGGGGATTTTTTAAGAGGACTTGGAGAATCTGGAATCTATGGTCAAGAAAAAATATTTGAAATGGCAAAAATAAATGTAGAAAAAAATATTAAGGAAGCAGATGAAATATCAAAAAAAAATTCAAAAATGTACAGTTATTTAGGAGTTTTGATAGGAGCAATGTTAGTGATATTTTTAATTTAATTAGGAGGAAAATATGTTAGATGTAAGTTTATTATTTAAATTAGGTGGAATTGGAATTTTAATGGTGGTATTAGATAAAGTTTTGAAAAGTAGTGGCAAAGATGATGTAGCAATGATAACCAATTTAATAGGGATAGTAATTATGTTGATTATGGCTGCAAGTATGATTGGAGAATTATTTCAAACTGTAAAAACTACATTTATGTTATAGGAGGAAGATATGCTAATAATAAAAATAGTGGCATTTGCATTTGTAGCTCTTTTTATGTTTCTTTTCTTTAAGGGGAAGAGGGATGATATAGCAATACTTATCTCATTAATTGCAGGAATAGCTATCTTAGGAATAGTTATCTTGCAATTAGGAGAAGTAATAACATTCTTTAAAGATGTAGCTAATAAAGCAGGAATGGATATTGTTTATATAGGAATAATTATGAAAATAATTGCAATAGCATTTCTAACTTCTTTTGCAAGTGAAATTTGTAAGGATGCAGGGGCAAATTCAATAGGAGGAAAAATAGAATTAGCAGGAAAAGTAGGGATTCTTCTTTTAGCAATACCAATATTAATGGCTGTGCTAGATTCTATTTTAAAAATAGTGGAATGAAAAAATTAAAGAAAATTTTTTTGTTGGTAATGCTTTTAGGGGCGTTCCATATAAGTGTGAATATAGAAGTTGCTTTTGCAAATGAAGGGGAAAAAATAGAGTCAACTGAAGAAATAAAAGAAGAGTCAGAAAAGAATTTGAATAAACTATATGAATATATAAATAATATGAAAACTGATAACGAACTTTTAAATGAGTTAGATCCAGAAGGATTTATTCAAAGCTATATAGAAACAGGGCAAGGGAACTTAACAATAAAAGACTTAGGTTTAGTGATAGTAAATTTATTATTTAAAGAAGTAAAGGTTGTTTTAAAACTCGTAATATCAGTTGTAGCAATAGCCATATTGTGTGCACTTCTTAAAAATTTAGAAGATGCATTTAAAAATGAGAGTGTGTCAAATATAGCTTTTTATGCGTGTTATTCAGTGCTTATTATAATTTTATCAAGAAGTTTTTTAATATCAATAGATGTAGCCTTAGAAGCAATCAAGAGTATAACAGATTTTATGAGTGCATTGCTACCAATATTAGTTACAATGATAGCTATAGCGGGTGGGTTTGTACAAGCAGCCACAATGGATCCAATTGTGTTAGGGTCTGTAGTTTTGATACCCCAAGTATATAAATTTGTAATTATACCACTTATATTAATGAGCTTTGTATTGAAATTTGTAAATAATTTATCAAATGAGCATAAAATAGATAATTTATGTAAGCTTGTAAGTCAAAGTGTATTGTGGATACAAGGAATAATAATAACAGTATTTATAGCAATGCTTACTATAAGAGGAATAACTGCAGATACAATGGATGCAGTAGCATTAAAAACAACGAAATTTGCTATAGATAACTTTATTCCAATTGTGGGAAAAGCTTTTTCAGATGCCATTACTTCAGTGGCAGGATATTCCTTAATAATTAAAAATGCAATTACAGGAATAGGTCTAGTAGTATTAGTTTTAATATTGATATATCCAATAGTAAAATTAGTTGTAATGACATTTATATATAAAATATCAGCATCTTTAATAGAGCCTATAAGTGATAAAAGAATAACAAGTTCATTAGCTATGGCTGGAGATTCTTTAATGCTTTTAACATCATGCTTAATTAGTATAAGCATTATGTTCTTTATTTTACTAGGTATAATGGCATCAGCTGGAAAATTTATAGTTGGAGGATAGTATTATGGAAATTATAAAAGAATTTGTAATTACATTAGTTAGTACAATTGTATTGATAACAGCAGTTGAATTAATACTTCCAGATAACAGTATGAAAAAATATAGCAAGTTTATATTAGGAACTATGTTAATAGGAGTTATTTTAACACCTATCGTAAAGTTTTTAACTAATGGTGAAGATGCAATAATTCAAACTATTGTTAGTTATGATAACAAAAATATAAAGGAAGAAAAAGATAAAAACAAAGTTAATGATGTAAATAATATGAAAAAAGAAGCCTTTGAAAAAAATCTTTCAAAGAATGTAGATAGTATTTTAGAAAAAGAATTTGATGAATATAAATTTTCAAATGAAATAGAATGCGAAGTAGATTTTGAAAAAATAGAATTTAATATAAAAAGTATAGTTGTTTATGTAAGAGATGGAGGGGATGTAAAAAAAATAAAAGAGGTTGAAAAGGTGACAATAGATAAAAAAAGTGAAGTAAAAACTGATAAAAAGTATGAAAACATCAGAAAGTATTTATCTAAAGAACTAGATATAAAAGAAGAGAAAATTAAAGTGGTAGATGAAGGAGGGGTATAAAGTGGATTTGAAAAAGGTTAAAGATGAATTAAAAAAAATGATGAAAGATAAGAAATTTAATAATTTACTTATTATCGTAATAGTGCTTGGGATAATAGTTTTAGTTGGATCAGTATTCTTAGATAAAAAAGAAGGAAAGAAAGATGTGGGAAATGGTGCTTTAAATGTGAATGCTAAAGAAGCAAATGAAAGTGACACAGTATTAAGCAAAGACGCATATGAAAAAGAACAAAAAGAGCAATTAGTATCTATTTTAGAAAAAATGGATGGTGTTGGGAAGGTGGATGTTGTTATTACTTTTGAAAGTGGGGAAGTTAAAGTTCCAGCATATGATAATAATACACAAACTACAGTTACAGAAGAAGAGGATAGTAGTGGGGGAAAAAGAACAAATGAACAAAAGAATGATGGGAGCAAAGTAGTTATGTCAAGTGGTGATGGAGGGAATGAGCCATTTGTAACAAAAATATATAAGCCAAAAGTACAAGGGATAATGATAATAGCAGAGGGTGCTGAGAATAGTAAAACAAAATATAATATTGAAAAAGCAGTTTCTGATTTATATAATTTATCTTTTGATAAAGTAAATGTATATCCTATGGGAGATAAGCATATAAATTAATAAGTAAAATAAAAGGAGGAATAAAAATGTCATCAAAACAATTTGGAATTATTTTTACATTAGCGGGGTTAGTAATCTGTGTGGGGCTTTTATCAATTAAATTAAATTCAGAAGGGTTAAGATCACCAGAAGATTTAGCAGCTGCTGCAATAGAGGGAGAGAAAAATACAGATAAAGAAGTAAATAAAGAAACTGAGGAAGATTTTTTCTATAGTGCAATAAGTGAGAGAAATAGAGTAGATGCTGAAGTTATCGCAAATTTAACAGCTGTAGTAGAAGATAAAAATACAGCAGCAGATGTAAAGAAAAATGCACAAAATGAATTATTAAACAAAACAAAAGTTAAGGATAGTGAAAATAGAATAGAAATTAATATTAAAAATAAAGGATTTAAAGAAGCGCTTTGTTATATTGAAGGTGATAAAGCTAAAATATATGTAAAAGGTGAAAGCATAAATCAAGAACAAAGCAGAGAGATAAAAGAAGTTGTTCAAAACATAGCTGGAATAACAAACTTAACAATAGAGGTAAAAAAATAATACATTGTAATGTAAATTTATATTTGTTATAATAAACATAAGATAAATAGTTTTGAAATTTCAGAACTTAGGAGGTTTGGTTTCATGGAAAAATTAAATGACAATAATGTTGGAGTAGTAAAAATTTCTGATGAGGTTGTTAGTGTTATAGCAGGAATTGCTGCTGAAGAAATAGATGGAGTTTTAGAATTTCAACATGGAGTAACAAGTAATATTTCACAAATGCTTAAAGGAAAAAAGAAATCTTCTGGGAAAGCTGTTAAAGTTACACTAGAAGAAGAGAGAGCAAAAATAGAGCTTGCAGTTACTGTAAAGTATGGGGTGAAAATATTAGACGTAATAGGTCAAGTTCAGGAGAATGTTAAAAGAACTGTTGAAGCAATGACAGGTCTTGAAGTAAGCACTGTAGATGTTTATGTACAAAATATTTACATTGAAAAAGAACATGACAAGGAAGTAAAAGAAAAGTAGTATCACCCTCTGTTATACAGAGGGTGTTTCCTTGTTTAATATATAACAAAAAGCGTGCTACAAAAGTAGCCTAATCTAGGAGGAAGAAATGAGTAGAAAATTATCAAGAGAAAAAGCAATGGAATTAGTATTTAGTATGATGTTAAGTGGGGATAGTCATGTCGAAGCAGTAGAAACATTTGTTGATAATTATGAAGGGAATATTGAAGAGTTAGATTTAGATTACATTAAAGATGTATTAAGAGGAATCGAAGAAAATAAGGCTTACATAGATGAATTATTAGAAAAAAATCTTCAAAACTGGAAATTAAATAGAATTTCTAAAGTTAACTTAGCAATTTTAAGACTAGGTACATATGAAATGAAATTTAGAGAAGATGTTCCTGCTAAAGTTGCCTTAAATGAAGCAATCGATTTAACTAAAAAGTATTCTGATTATAAATCAAAAACATTTGTAAATGGAGTTCTTGATAAAATATTAAACGAAAAATAGGAGTGGTATTTAATGGAGAATATAATAGATGGGAAAAAAGTAGCACTAGAGATTAAAAATGAAATAGAAGAATATGTACAATTGAGAATGAAAAATAATAAAATTGTTCCTAAAATAGCATCTATATTAGTTGGAGATGATATGGGGTCTAAATATTATCAAAATAGTCAAGAAAAAGTAGCTACTTCATTAGGTGTAGAATTTCTAAAAATACAAATGAGCAAAGATGTAAAAGAAAAAGACATTATAGAGAAAATTGAATTTTTAAATAATGAAAAAAGTATAAGTGGAATTGTGCTTTTATTACCTTTGCCAAAAGGAATAAATGAAAAAAATGTAGTAAATAAGATTTCAGCTAAAAAAGATATTGATTGTTTAACATATGAATCAGTAGGAAAATTATATTTAGGTGATGACACATTTATTCCATGTACGCCACTGTCTGTTATAACTCTATTAGAAAAATACAATATAGAATTAGAAGGAAAAGAAGTTGTAATAATCGGAAGAAGTAATATAGTAGGTAAACCACTTCTGCAATTATTACTAAATAAAAATGCAACGGTAACTGTGTGTCACTCAAAAACAAAGGATTTAAAAGAAGTCTGTAAAAGGGCAGATGTTTTAGTAGTGGCAATAGGAAAACCTAAATTTATAACTAATGAATATATAAAGAAAGATGCTATTATAATAGATGTTGGAACTTCAAGCTTAAATGGAAAAATAACTGGAGATGTAGATTTTGAAGTTGTTAAAAATAATGCAAAATTAATTACACCAGTACCAGGTGGGGTTGGAGCATTGACTACAGCATTGTTAGTTAAAAATAGTTGTGAGGCTTTAGAAAGATATGAAAATTAAAGTTTTAGATGTATCTGAGGTTAATAATTATATAAAGAAAATCACTGAAAATGATTTTATATTAAATAATCTCTCTGTAAAAGGAGAGATTTCTAATT
>NZ_JBOFRG010000300.1:0-6795 GCF_051650885.1 Clostridium sp. | reverse complement strand
ACGATTTATATTAGGAGGTTGTTACATATGATGAAAAAAGCATTAGTCTCTTTTTTCACTATAGTTACAGTTACATGTAGCTTAAGCGTTACTTCTTTTGCTGACACACCAAATAACAAGTCCTTAAACGATGATAAAGTACAATATAATCAAATTAGTGGCGAAATTAAAAATTTAGATTCAAATATTCGTGATCTAAATAATCAAATTGATAGTTTAAATTCGACTATCTCTACTAATAAGGATAAGGTTAAACAAATTGAAAAAAATATCGACTCTGCTAATGTTCAGATAGCAGATACACAAAAGCAAATTAACGAAGGACAAGAGGTTTTATCTAATAGACTTGCTGCTATATATAAAAGTGGAGCTTATTCTCCTGCAGCATACTTAGTATACATTTTACAATCTGATGGATTTGGACAACTAATCAGTAGAATGTATGATGTTCAAAGAATCGTGTCTATTGATGATCAACTTATAAATACTCTTAAAGATAATAGAACAAAAATTCAAACTGAAGTTGATAATTTAAATAAGCAAAAATCAGAAGTTATAACTTTAAATGATCAAACTCAAAAGAGTCTTGATTCTTTAGTAACTAAACAAAACACCGTAAAAGCGGAAAAAGCTAAATTAGATACACAACTTCAAAGTGTTGCATCTGTTATAACTGCAAATGAGGAACAATTGATAAATTACTCACTTAACGTAATAAACAATTCTAATTCATCTATAAGTGCATTAAAGAATGCTATAAGTACATTAAATGGTTTATTACCACAGTTAACAATGCAATCTGTTAAAGATCAAGCTAATAATGCAATTTCTAAAGCTAATAACTTAATTAGCCAAAAAGAAGCAGCTGAAAAAGCTCCTACACCTCCTCCTACGACTGGTGGTGGTAGTACTAGTGGTTCTGGCTCTTGGAATGGACAGTATTTAAAAGAATACTCTATGGAGGCCACAGCCTATGCTGGTGATGGAGTTACAGCTACGGGAACAGCAACCGTTAGAAATCCAAATGGAATAAGTACAGTTGCAGTTGACCCAAACGTCATCCCTCTAGGAAGTAAATTATATATTCCTGGATACGGATTTGCAGTAGCCGCTGATACTGGTGGTGCTATTAAAGGAAACAGAATAGATTTATTCATGAATTCTAATGCCGAATGTAACGCTTTCGGTAGAAGACAGATAGTTGTCTATGTAGTAGCTAACCCTGGTCAGTGGTAAAAAGAAGTATAAAATAAATTTTCCCCTAGTAGTGTAACCTACTAGGGGATTTTTCTATATATATTTATTTCATTCTTCTACTTTTTTAAATGCAAAAAAAGTAGCATTCACACGCTACTTTTTTCATATTTAAATTTTAATTTTAACTATTATATTCTCTTTATAAAAGATATTAGAAGTTTTCCTCCATCCTTATATAATTAAGTAATATAATAAAACGAGACAAGCCATAAGCGGAGTTCTGTATTAAGTAATCATCTATCTAGACTTATTGTTGCCAATAAGCTCAAGCGACACACCACGAAACGGAACGGGTCATTCCAAAATGTTTCTTTCTCGGTCTTGCTCCAAGTGGGGTTTACATAGCCATACTGTCTCCAGTATGCTGGTGAGCTCTTACCTTCGCCTTTCCACCCTTACCAGCTAATAAAAATATTAGACTCATCTTAAAAAGATTCTGGCGGTATATCTCTGTTGCACTATCCTTCAAGTCACCTTGACTGGCCGTTAGCCAGCACCCTACCCTATGGAGCTCCGACTTTCCTCTCCTAGTTTAAAACTAGCAGCGATTACACGTCTTACTCGCAATTCCTATAATATCACACTTTTTCTTTTATTCAAAGTACTTTTTTGTAAAAACATATATTTTTTTGTCTTAATCTATAAGTTGCATAATTGTAATCAGTAATGCAACTATTATAATTCCATAAAAACTTGCTCCACTAAATAAAAGAGTTGTGAATATTCCACCACATATACAGCACCTTCCCAAAGTAAACCATCCAAAGCCTGCAAAGTTTCCTAAATTTCTCTTCATATTCATGAAATTCTTATTGAAATTTCCATAAGGACCTCGTTTTCCTCTTCTACCCATATACTAAAATTCCTCACTAATTAATATCTCTATTAGTATATGTTTTTCTATCCATTCTAATTACTATAAAAATTCATATGGATCTTTTGTATTTTCTGATATTAAAAATTCTACAGTATTTATATCTTTAGTTGCCTTTTTCATTACATCTAAAAACACTAGCCATTCAGTATTAAAGTGGCCTGCATCTATTATTGTTAGCCCTAATTCCTTATAATCTAACATATAGTGGTAGCTTACATCTCCACTTATAATACAGTCTGCTCCCATTTCATAAGCTTTATTAAAATAGCTAGCTCCACTTCCATTTATAATCGCTATATTATTTATTTCTTTTTTCCCTATAGTTCCTTTTAACTTTTCAAGTTCTAAATTTTTCTTTATAGAATTTATTAACTCTTCTGCTTTAATAGGCTCTTTTAAAGAAATAAATCTTCCAATTCCTACACCTTCTTCAACACCCTTATCCATAATTGCAGAATCACTAAAACCAAGTTTTGTAACTATCTCTTTATTTATTCCATCTTTTGCAGAATCTAAATTTGTATGACTTGAATAAACTGATATATTATTTTTTATTAATGTAATTATTTTTTCTCCAAGTAAATCACCTGTTACTATTCTATTAGGCTTTTTAAAAATAAGTGGATGGTGTGTTATTATTAACTCACATTTCTTCTCTATAGCTTCATTTATTACATCCATTGTGCAATCTAGTGCTAATAGTACCTTAGTTACACTTCCATCTCTATCCCCTACCATTAAGCCTACATTATCAAAATCTTCTTTTATTCTACTTGGTGCAAACTCTTCCATTTTATTTATAACATCTTTTATTAAAATCCCCATTTAAACTCCTCCTAGCAAAATTTCATCATATTATCAATTATATCTATCTTCTCTTCTAATTCCTTTTTTCTCTTAGTTGCACTTTCACTTTCATCTTTAATATTTTCTAATATTTTCATTACCTTTTCTTTTTTACTTTCTAAAAACTCTTTCATTAATGTATTCTTACTTCTAATTAAAATTGGACTTATTTCATAATATACATCCTCTAGTTCTGTTTTATCTTCATCACTTACTCTTACTTTAAAAAATTCATAAAAAATTCCTTCATCTAAGCATATATCTTCTTTTTGTATTTTATATCCATTTGTATATAAATATTTTCTTAAAACCTCTGGATTTTGTGCTGGTAATAATAATATTTCTGCATTCTCAATTTTTTCTTTTCCTTTTTCTAATATATCTCTAATTAAATTTCCACCCATACCTGCTATAACAACAGTGCTTACTTCATCTTTCTCGATTACATCTAATCCATTTCCAAGTCTTACTTCTATTTGCTCATCTACACCTTCAAATATAGCATTTAACTTTGCTTTATCTAAAGGATCTTTATTTATGTCAGCTGCAATTGCTTTTTTAGATAAATTTCTTTTTATCCCTTCAATAGGAATATATCCATGATCTGTTCCTACATCTAATAAACAATCTTTCTCTTCAATATTTTCTAATATCATTTCTAATCTTTTACTTAATTCCATTTTCTTTTCTCCCCTTAGTTCTTCTATATTTTGTAATTTAAATTTAAAGTAAAAAAGCACCAATCGGTGCTTTTTTTAGTCTAGATAATCTTTAAGCTTTTTGCTTCTTGATGGATGTCTAAGCTTTCTTAATGCTTTAGCTTCAATTTGTCTTATTCTTTCTCTAGTAACATTAAATTCTTTTCCTACTTCCTCTAATGTTCTAGCTCTTCCATCATCTAAACCAAATCTTAATCTTAAAACTTTTTCTTCTCTTGGAGTTAATGTATCTAATACATTAATAAGTTGCTCTTTTAGCATTGTAAATGCTGCTGCTTCAGCCGGTGCTGGTGCATCATCATCTGGAATAAAGTCTCCTAAGTGACTATCCTCTTCTTCTCCTATTGGAGTTTCAAGTGATACTGGCTCTTGAGCTATTTTTTGTATTTCTCTAACCTTTTCAACTGGTAGTTCCATTACCTTTGATATTTCTTCTGGGAAAGGATCTCTTCCAAGCTCTTGAAGTAATTGTCTTTGAACTCTTATAAGCTTATTAATAGTTTCTACCATATGTACAGGTATTCTAATTGTTCTTGCTTGATCCGCAATAGCTCTAGTTATCGCCTGTCTTATCCACCAAGTAGCATATGTTGAGAACTTATACCCTTTTCTATAATCGAACTTTTCTACAGCCTTTATAAGTCCTAAATTACCTTCTTGTATTAAGTCTAGGAATAACATTCCTCTTCCTACATATCTTTTCGCAATACTTACAACAAGTCTAAGGTTTGCTTCTGCTAATTTTTTCTTAGCATACTGACTTCCTTCTTCTATTTTTCTTGCAAGTTCAATTTCTTCTTCTGAAGATAAAAGAGGTACTTTACCTATTTCTTTTAAATACATTCTAACAGGGTCATCTATTGCAATTCCTTCTGGAACTGATAGATCTATTTCTTCCTCTTCTTCTTCCTCTTCTTTTGCTTTAGTCACTTTAGCTCCTGTTACTTCTATTCCCATAGACTCAAGAACCTCATATATTTTTTCAATTTGCTCTGGATTTAATTCAATGTTATCAATTTCCTCCATTATTTCTTTATATGATAGCGTACCGCTTTTTTTACCTTTATCTATTAAATTTTTAACAACCGTCATTTTATTATTTTTTTCTTTTTTATCGTCTTTTTTTACTTTTGTTTTTTCTACCATGTATATTGCCTCCTTCCGTTACTGCCAATTACCTCATTTTTAATTCATTTATTTTTTTTCTGAGTTCTAAACTTTTTGGTGCTAACCTAAAGCTTTCCTCACTTTTCCCATTTTTTTCATACTCTTTTATATCTAGGAGTAATTTTTCATACTCTTCTTCTAGCTTAAATAATTTTATTCTTTTTATATTATCTAAAATTAATTTTTTTCTATCCTTTGCTTCAATTATTTGAAGTTCTTTTATTTTCACCCATTCGCCTGAAAGCTTCGCATCAGTACACCCACACTCAATAAATAACTCTATATTTTCTGCCTGTGTGTTTTTTCCTTCAATAACTAATCCGAACAATTTTTTATTTTCTTCTTTATTAAAGTCCTCTGCTTTTATATTGCCTAATATTTCTTCATAAAATTCATCTTTTAACATTAGTTTTATAATTGTTCTTTCAGCTTTTAAATATGCAGGTTCCACATATAATTTTGTTCTATTTTCTTCATTTTTATACATTTTTTCCTTAGTTCCAATAGAAATCAAATCATATAATGCCTGTTCTTTTATCCCTCTTTTTTCTGAAATTTGTTTTATGTGCATTGATTTCTCGATAGGGTTTAAATTTTTAATGATTTCAGTTACCCTATTTCCAAATTTAGCTACTGATTGATTATCTTTAAAGTTAATACCTTCCTCTGCTCTATTTATTCGATAAGTTATTAAATCTTCAGCGTCCTTTATTAACTTTAAAAATGCTCCCTTACCATTATTCCTAACAAATTCATCTGGGTCTTTTCCTTCAGGAACCTTTAATACCTTTATATCAAAGCCTGCTTCCTTTAAAATTTCTAGACCTCTAAGCGTTGCTGTTTGCCCTGCTACATCTGCATCAAAGGATATTATTACTTTATCTGCATATCGTTTCAAAAGCCTAGCTTGCTTTACTGTTAATGCAGTCCCAAGGGATGCAACTACATTATGAATGCCATATTGATTTAAACTTATTAAATCCATATAACCTTCCACCATAACAAAATATCTTTCTGTTACTTTATTTTTTATTGCAAAATTTAATCCGTATAAATTAGTTCCCTTTTGGAATATTAAAGTTTCTGGTGAATTTAGATATTTAGGCTTAGAATTGTCTAAAACTCTTCCACCAAACCCTATAACTCTTCCTTTATAATCAAAAACCGGAAACATTACTCTATTTCTGAATCTATCATAAGTAGTTCCATTTTTTTCACTCTTTAAAATCAAACCTGCCTCTAATAGTAATTCATCATTAAAGCCTTTTTTATTTAAATAACCTTTTAAATTTTGCCAACCTTCCTCAGCATATCCAAGTCCAAATCTTTTTATAGTAGCCTCACTTATGCCTCTTCTTAAAAAATATTCTTTCTTTTCTGCTTTATTTTGTAAATTAGCAAAAAAATATCTTGCTGCTTCAACATTTGCCTTATATAACAAATCTTTTTTCATACTAATCTTACTATCACTTTTTTCTTCTAATCCTAAAGGTATATTCACCTTCTCAGCTAAAATCTTGCAAGCATCTATAAAATTAATATTTTTTTGTTTCATTACAAATGTCAATACATTCCCTGCTTCTCCACAGCCAAAACATTTATAAATTTGCTTATCTTGCGAAACACTAAATGATGGTGATTTTTCATGATGAAATGGACATATGCCCATGTAGTTTCTTCCAGACCTTTTTAACTTAACGGTTTCTGAAATAATATCTACAATATCATTTTCATTTTTAATTCTCTCGATAGTTTCTTCTGAAATTCGCAAGGAGCTCCCTCCTTCCTCTGCAATTTATTTTGCAACTCATATATTATTCGACATTTTTTTCTCTTTTCCTTTTTTTATTTTATTTTTTTTCTCTTTGTAATAGATTTTTGCTTTAATTTACTTATTCTTCTTTAAATTTAAAATTCCTTCTTTTTTAT
>NZ_JBOFRG010000299.1:0-1056 GCF_051650885.1 Clostridium sp. | reverse complement strand
AAACTCATATAGTATATAGAAGAAGTATGTCAGAACTTCCAGCAAGAGAAGAAGAAATTCATCATGCAAAAGAAGAAGGAATAATTTTTGATATCCTAACAAATCCAACAGAAATATTAAGTGATGAAAATGGATTTGTAACAGGAATGAAATGTGTGAAAATGGAGCTTGGTGAGCCGGACGCATCAGGAAGAAGAAGACCTGTAGAAGTGGAAAATTCAGAATTTACATTAGATGTAGATACAGTAATAATGTCACTTGGAACATCACCAAATCCACTTATAACATCAACAACAAAAGGATTAGAGCAAAACAAATGGGGCTGTATTGTAACAAAAGAACTTGGAGAAACATCAAAAAAAGGTGTATTTGCAGGAGGAGATGCAGTAACAGGCGCAGCAACAGTAATATTAGCAATGGGAGCTGGGAAAGAAGCTGCTAGAGGGATAGATGAATTTTTGAGAAATTAAGAATTTAAAATGAAAAATTTAGAATTGAGGAAAAAATTCGCTTAGGCGAATTTAAAATAAGAAAAACCGAGTTGGCGTTGCCAATTCGGTTTTTTTTACCATTAACTATTCTATAATCTCTTTTAATTCTAAGTTTGCTTTTCTATTGTCTAGTGGGTTTAAGTTTATGTGGTGTACATATTGTTTTGATGTTGGGTTCATTAGAAGGACATCTAGTTTTAGTCTTCCTTCTGGTGTATTTGCAACTACTGTTGTTTCTCTATTTGTTTTGTAAAGTGTCCATGTGTAGAAGTCTGTTACTACATCATTTAAGTCTTCTTTTGAGATTAATGTTTTTGCAATTTTGTTTCCAGATTTATCTTTTAAGATTATAGCTACTGTAGTATTATCCACAATTTCTGTTTCGTTCATTGCATTTCTGTTGAAAACTTCTAGGTTTGATGCTCTATTGTCTAAAGTATCGCCATTTTTATGGATGATTGGTGCATTTATATCTTCATTTAAAACTATGTTTCCAAGGTTTTGTTTTAGAGATTTACCTTTTTTATTAGTTTTTAAAGAGTGAATGTTAACTACAAGGTAGCTA
>NZ_JBOFRG010000298.1:0-5424 GCF_051650885.1 Clostridium sp. | reverse complement strand
CAACAGTTGCAACTTCAGCTCTTTTCCAAACAGGTTGGTTTATTGAAGGTGTTGCAAACTCAATCTTCGTTCTTTATACTTTAAGAACTGAAAAGATACCATTTATTCAAAGTAATCCATCATGGATATTTAACCTTTCTATTTTAGGTGCGCTTGCAGTTGGATGGGGACTTCCTTATACTTCTATAGGTCGTGCTATGGGAATGGTTCACATAACTCCATGGTATCTTCTATACATCTTCGGATTAATGATTGTTTTATGTGCATTAACTCAAGTTGTTAAGAAAATCTACATTAAATGCTTTGGTGCATTACTATAATTTAGGAGGTAATTTTAAAATGAGTGATTTAACTATCCTTGGATTCATTGTTGGATTTATTGCTTATCTTGGTCTTCCTATATTTGTATTAAAAAGACAAAGCAATAAAAAGAAAAAGAAGATCTAATTTAAATTTATTAATAGTCTACAATAAACAGGCACAGTAATTTTATATCTTACTGTGCCTGTTTTAATTAAAAGCTTATTTTAAGCTTCTTCTTTATATTTACTTATTAATTCATTTTTTAAATCCCATAATTTTTGTGAAAGGTCAACATAGTATTCATGTGGATTTTCAAATCTTTTTATTTCATCCCATAAAGATTCAATTCCTTCTTCTCTAACCTTTCTTATTTCCTCTATACTTGGGCATTTATAAACAAGTTCTCCCTCTTTAAATATTTGAACTTGAAGTTTAACTGCTTTAAAGTTTTTAACTGTTTTTCTTTTCCATGTATGAACTGGATTAAATATTCTATAAGGCTTAGTATCATCTATATACTCACCTTCAACAGTTAATATATCCGCAATAGCTTTCCCTGTTTCATTATCAAATAATCTCCATACTTCTTTAGAACCTGGATTAGTTACCTTTTCAACATTTTCTGAAAGCTTTATTCTTGGCATCATAACACCATTTTCTTCAACTGCCATAAGCTTATATACTCCACCAAAAACTGGCTCTGATTTTGCTGTTATAAGTCTTTCTCCAACTCCATAAACATCAATAGCTGCACCTTGCCTTATTAAATCTCTTATTATATATTCATCTAAGCTATTTGATGCAATAATCTTACAGTCATGTAACCCTTCTTTATCTAAAATTTTTCTAACCTTCTTTGAAAGATATGCTAAATCCCCACTATCTAATCTTATTCCCTTAAGTCTTTTTCCCATTGGCTCTAAAACTTCTTTAGCAACCTTTATAGCATTTGGAATTCCTGAATTTAAAACACTGTAGGTATCTACTAAAAGAACACAATTATCAGGATAAGTTTCTGCATAAGTTTTAAATGCCTTATACTCATCTTCAAAAAATTGAATCCATGAGTGAGCCATAGTTCCAACAACTCCCACACCATATCTTTGTCCTGATATAGCTGTTGCTGTTGCTGTTACTCCTCCAATTATAGAAGCTCTCGCCCCTAAAATTGCAGCATCACTTCCTTGTCCTCTTCTTGCTCCTAAGTCAAACACTGTACTTTCTCCAGCTGCCATAACTATTCTATTAGCTTTTGTTGCTATTAAAGTTTGATGATTTATAGATAAAAGAAGCATAGTTTCTATAAGCTGTGCATCTATTATATTTGCTTTTATTGTAACTATAGGCTCATTTGGAAATACTGGTGTCCCTTCTGGAATTGCATATATATCACCTTTAAATTTGAAGTTTAAAAGATATTCTAAAAACTTCTCATCAAAAATATTCATTTCCTTTAAGTATTCTATGTCTTCCATATCAAAATTTAAGTTTTCTATATATTCAATAAACTGTTCAAGACCTGCTGCTATTGCAAAGCCTCCCTTATCTGGAACTCTTCTAAAAAACATATCACAAACAACTTTTTTATTATATACATCCTTTGTAAAATACCCATTTGACATTGTAAGCTCATAAAAATCTACAAGCATACTTAAATTTTTATTATCTTTTAAATCTAGTTTCTTCATCTCTAATATCCTCTCCTACTACTATCATTATTACATATTCTCCCTTTTAGAATATGTTTTTCCAAAATAGAAACCCATATTTTAAAATTCATGGGTCCAATCCTTATTAAATTTATATAACTTTGGTGGTCTATATCCACCTACATTTTCAGACATTTCTGTCTCTACTACCATAGACTTTATTTTTTTTCTAAAATTTGATTTTCTAAGTTGTTTTCCCAAAATAACTTCATAAACCTTTTGTAATTCTGTTAATGTGAAATATTCATCTATTAACGTAAACGCTACCTCTGTATATTCGATTTTATTTTTCAGTCTTTCAAGTGCCATATTTATTTCTTTAATATGGTCAAAAGCTAACTGTGTATCTAAATCTTCATATACTGGTTCTATTATAAAATCTTTTTTTCTTAATATTCCTCTATCTTTAAAAACAATTTTAACCTTATAGCTTAAAACAGTTTTTAAATCATCTCCTTCTAAGGAAATAATATAGCTATCTTCAGTTCTATCCTTTATCTTTACAGTAAACCACATAACATCATCTGCATCATCACCTGCTATAGGATTTAAATTTTTACTACTAACAAGTGCCATATACGCTGATGATATTACTCTCATTCTTGGGTCTCTGTCTACATCTCCCATAAGGTAAAGTTGTTCTAAATATACATTTTCTATATTCGTTTCTTCTTTAAGCTCCCTATAAACAGCATCTTCAACTGATTCATCTATATCAACAAATCCACCAGGAATTGCCCATTGTCCTACAAAAGGATGATCCCCTCTTTTAACAAGCATTATTTTAAGCTCTTTATCAGGAACTCTCTTCTTATCATCATTAAATTTATCATCAACTGTAAATAAAAGCATATCTACTGTAACTGATGGTCTTTCATAATCCTTTGGCTTATATGCCTTTAAAAATTCTTCTAAAGTTTGTCCTTTTTTATTCTTTCTTAAAGCTTTCATAAACTCACCATCTTTCATTAACTTATTCTCTTTTTTATAATAAGTTTATATTTATATCTTATGCTCAAAAAAAGAATAAGTCAATACTTTTTTGAATTTTCTAAAAATTCTCCTTATTTTCTTTTTTGTTTATTTTTCTTCCCCTTCACCATATATTAATCTTATAAAATCTAATAAAGGATGTGATATTTTGATACCTTTTAACTGTAGTTCTTTTGCCTACGTTTTTTCTAGTACTCTTTTACGAGTAGACTTGGCTACTGGTTTATATACTGACCTTGGCACATTCACTCCTAATGGTTCATTTAATGCTGTTGGATATAATTCTCTTGATGGATATATGTATGGTTATAATACCACTACTAATAGAGTTGTAAAGCTTGGTGGAGATATGACTTCATTAGATTTACCATCTATTCCAAACTTACCTGTTCAAGCTTATAATATTGGCGATATTCAAAATGGATATTTATATTTAACAGTAGGTGCTTCATTAACTTATTTTGTTGTTGATATTAATCCATCTCGTAGCACTTATTTAAATCTTGTTGATCCAAATACAAAACTTTTAACAACTTCTGGTACCGTTATAACTGGTGCTACTGTTTCTCTTTCTGCAATTGGAGCTGGTGATTGGGCTTTTAGTCCTACTGATGGCATGCTGTACTATATGAGAAATGCTGATGGAATAATTCGAAGGATGGATCCAAATACAGGTGTTGTTACTGCTCTCACAACTTCTAATGCACCTGGTACAGGACAATATGGTTCCCTTTTCTTTGGCCCTTCTGGAGAACTTTATGGTATTGATAACTTAACTGGAAATGTTTTTAAATTTGTTATTTCAGGGACTAATGCAACTGGAAGCACTTTTTCAAGCCTTGGTCCTATTTCAGGTGGAGATGGTGCAAGATGTGCACAAGCTCCAATATTTTTTGCAACCCTTGAGGACCCTCCTATAAAAACCTCTTCCTCCTATGTTAGATTAGGAGATGATATTATTTATACTATTGCAGTTAAAAATATTGGTAATGTTCCTGCAACAAATGTATTTTTACTAGATACCTTAGCTACAGAAACCACATTTATAAACAACTCTTTAACTTTAAACAATATACCTGTAGCAGGAAGTCCAATTTATCCTAATGGTATAAATCTTGGAACTATCCCAGTTGGATTATCAACTGTAACCTTTAAAGTATCTGCAACAGCTCTTCCTAATTTAAATCCTATAGATAATACTGCCACATTCACTTATAGCTTTACAGATACTTCAACGGGAAATACCTTTACCAAAAGTGCAAATACAACTTTCACACAAACTACAATTTTAAATGTAACGCTTGCCTCTTCTAAATTTGTAGATTTTAGTTATGCCTCTTTAAATGATATCTTAACTTACACTATAACTTTAACAAATTTAGGGAATACAATAACAAATAGCTTAATCTTAATTGATACACTGCCTTCTTCTGTATCCTTTGTTTCAAATAGTTTAACTCAAGATGGAACTGTCGTTTCAAATATAAATTTCCCAAATATTACTCTTCCAAATAATATTAAGGAAGGTACAACTTCGACTATTACATTTAAGGTTTTAGTAAATTCTGTTCCTATACCAAATCCACTAATAAACAATTCAACAACAAAATTTACTTTTATTGTAAATCCAACAATTCCAACTATCTTTACTGATACTGTCATAAGTAATAGTGTTTCTACAACTATAGTAGATAACTCTATTTCTCTCACTAAAACTGTTGATAAAGTCTTTGCACTTTGTAATGACACTTTAACTTATACTCTCACTCTATTTAACAGTGGAAATATTACTCTAAAAAATTTAATCTTGTATGATACAATTCCAACAAATACAGTATTTATAACAGATTCTGTCTTTATAAATAATCTTCAAGTACCTTCTATTTCACCTGAAAATGGAATTCCACTAAATAATATAGCCCCACTTCAAACTATAACCGTTTCATTTAAAACACAAATAGTTTGTATATAAATTAAAAGGACTATCAGATACGATAGCCCTTTCAATTTTAGTATTCGATTTTGAAATTTTATCTAATAAATATAGTTAGCATACCTAATGCTACACTTATTGTAGTTACTGCCACTAAATCTGAAACCTGTCTAGATACACGGTTAACCTTCAAACTTCTACTATATGACTTTTCATTTAAGCCCATTACTGAGGTTTCTTCCATGTGATTTATGTGACTATGAATTTGATCAAAGTAATCTTTCTTTAATTTCAATAATCTAAATCTCCTAAACTTTTAATATTTTATACCCTTATATTATCACAATTATTATATTTGTCTAGAAATGCACTTCATCAATATTACAGTTTAAGACTGTTTTCTTTGCATTATTTGAATTCTATATTACTTTTACTAATACATTGTAGGTTTTTCTCATTATTAACCTACACTTTTAGTAATTAATC
>NZ_JBOFRG010000297.1:0-1100 GCF_051650885.1 Clostridium sp. | reverse complement strand
TAGGAAAAGCATAGAAAAAACCCACATTAAATAGCTTAATGTGGGTTTTTAGATTTAAAAGAATTTAACATCAACTAGCATAGTAACACATTTATACACCGTTCTACAATCCTGCTTAATAGCGTAGACATCTTCAATATATGGTGTAACTGAATATTTTTTCTTTCTAATAAGATCACAAATTCTTTGTCCATTTAGTTCTGTTGGTACAACAACAAAAACTGATTTCATAGTATCATCATAATGTGCTGCATGAACAGATTGATAAGGTTTATCTGCAACATATTTAATTTTTTCTCTAAGTCTAACCTCAACTATAAGTTTATGACCTGAAAGATTTTGTCCTTCGTAAGATTTAGCAATTGGAGTTTCTACAAGTCTTGCAGATACAATATCTGCTGAAACTAAAACTGATAAAAGTTTTTCCATATCTGGTTTTTGACATGGGATTTTTAAAGTTTCAGTTACAGAAACTTCAGTAAAATAATTCACATACTCTGGTAAATGCTCTGAAATCCCAGAGCCTGTTATACTATTATCTATTGAATTGCAATTTAACATCTAATTCACATCCTCCTTTTTAACACACTTCAGCTGTAAGAAGTAATGTTGCATTTAAGAACATACATCTTTCATTAATAGGGTGTGCGTAAATATCTTCTACAAAAGCTGATGGTGCTAAAATTGTAGATGGCATATAATCTTCTGGTAAAACAATAAAATTCATAAAAGGCACATCAAAGTGTGCTAAATGTACTGATTGTGTTTCTTCTAAAGCAACATACTGAACTTTATAGTGGATGTTTCCCTCTACTATAAGTTTATGTCCTGTAAGTTTAAATCCTTCTAATGAAACACCTTTTGGTGTTTTTATAATTCTTGTATTTTTGATAGTTGCAGCAGCTTGAACTTTACAAAGTTGTTCCATATCTGGCTTTTGAACTGGAATACAAACTTCACCTTCTACATTTATTTGTTTAAAACTGTCAACATCTAATGGTAAACAATCGTCTATTCCTGAATATTCTACTAAGTCACGTGTGATAGATTTCAAAATATCTCTCTCCTTTATAATTGATAAAAAGTTAGCACTTAAAAAT
>NZ_JBOFRG010000296.1:0-12937 GCF_051650885.1 Clostridium sp. | reverse complement strand
TCTTTATCAATGATTTCTGTTATTTTAAATTGAAGAACACCATCATCAACAAGAATTTGACCATCTTTTTTTACATCTTTATATAATTCATCATAAGTTACAGAACATTTAGTATTATTACCTAAAATTTCTGTTCCACAAATAAAAGAAAATGGAGCACCTTTTTCTAGAAGAACGCCATCATTTATAAAGTTATGAGTTCGAATTTTAGGTCCTTTAATATCAAGTATAATAGAGGTAGTAGTTTTCATTTCATCTCTAAGCTTTTTAATTAAATCAATTTTTTCTTTATGGGATTCATGACTGCCATGAGAAAAATTTAATCTTGCAGCACTCATACCAATTTTAATGAATTCTCTTAGAATATCTTCACTATCACTAGCAGGACCAATTGTAAAAATCATTTTTGTTTTTTGCATAGAATCACCCTCTTAAAATAAATTTTAAAGATAACTTTAGCATTAATCATAGATAGTATGAGCAAACTTTTAATATATTAATACTATGTGATATACTAAAATTATAATTAATAAAAATTAATTTTAAGAGGTGAGCCTATGCAAAAAACAAAAATGATTTTTACAATTGGTCCTGCTAGTGATAATGAAGAAATTTTAAGAGAATTTATTAAAATTGGTATGAGTGCTGCTAGATTAAACTTTTCACACGGTACTCATGAATCCCACAAGGAAAAAATTGATTTAATAAAAAAACTTAGAGATGAAATGAAAACTACTACCTCTATTATAGTTGATATTAAAGGTCCTAAAATTAGAACTCATAACTTTATAAATGATGGTGTTCTTTTAGAAAAAGACTCTCCATTCTCATTTATTTGTGGTGAAGAAATTTTAGGAGATGCCACAAAATGTTCTGTAACATATAACGATTTATACAAGGATGTAAAAAAAGATGGTCAAATTCTTGTTGATGATGGTGTTCTTCAATTTAAAATAACAGAGGTCATTGATAAAGAAATTAAATGTATTGTAACTGTCGGTGGAGTGATTAAAAATCATAAAGGTGTTAACGTACCTAACATTTCTATAAACTTACCTTCAGTAACTGAAAAAGATAAAGAAGATATTATCTTTGGATGTGAAAATGATGTTGACTTTATAGCTGCTTCATTTGTTAGAAAAGCATCTGATATCCTTGATGTTAGAAATATTCTAGACTCGCATGGTGGAGAACACATAAAAGTTATTGCTAAGATAGAAAGCCAAGAAGGTGTAGAAAATATTGATGAGATTTTAGAAGTTACTGATGCTGTAATGGTTGCTCGTGGTGATATGGGAATTGAAATTCCAATTGAAAGAGTTCCAATCCTTCAAAAAAGTATTATAAAAAAATGTAACATTGCAGGAAAGGTTGTTATTACTGCAACTCAAATGCTTGATTCTATGATAAGAAATTCACTTCCTACACGTGCTGAGGCTTGTGATATATGTAATGCTATTTTTGATGGAACTGATGCTATAATGCTTAGTGGTGAAAGTGCATCTGGTTCTTTCCCAATAGAAGCAGTTCAAACTATGTCTAAAATTGCTAAAGAAACGGAAGCTCATCTAAATTATGAGCATCTTAAAATCAGTGCTATCTTAGAAGGTCATGTTAATATTGACTCTGACTCTTTTGCAGATGCTATAAGCTATTCTGCATGTAGAACTGCAAATTCAATTGATGCCGAAGCAATAGTTGCTGCAACACAATCTGGTTCTACTGCTAGACTTATTTCAAAATATAGACCAAAAGCTCATATTATTGCAATTACTCCATATGCTAAAGTTCGTCGTAGTTTAGCTTTAAACTTTGGTGTAATTCCAGCTCACTGTGACCACTTCAATACAACTGATGAGATTTTAATTGAAGCTAAAAAAATAGCAACTAATTATGACTTTGTAAATAAAGGTGATGAAATTATAGTTGCAGCAGGAATGCCAACTAACCATACTGGTGGAACTAATATGCTTAAAATAGAAAGAATTTAAAGTAAAATACCCAAGGCTTTTTGCCTTGGGTATTATTATTCAAATCTTATAATTTATTTTTTAAATCTGCAAAAAGATCTCCTAAAGTAACATCTTCTTCAGTTTCATCAACATAATTTACATATTCTCTAGTTTTTCCTGAAGCATCTTTTATGCTAAGTGATAATTTCTTTTCACCTAAATCAACGTTTAGAACTTTAACCTTAACTACATCTCCAACTTTAACTACTTCTGCTGGGTCTTTGATTGGCTCTGGAGTTAATTCACTTAAATGAACTAATCCTTCAACACCTTTAAACAATTCAACAAAAGCTCCAAATTTAGCAAGTTTTTTAACTTTACCTTCTAAAACTTCTCCAACCTTTAAGCTTCCAGCGTTTAATGTCCAAGGCTCTTGTAGGTTATCTTTTAAGATAAGTGATAATCTTTTAGCCTCTTTATCAACTTTTCCTATGAATACTTCAACAGTATCTCCTTTTTTAACTACATCTTCAACGTTTCTAACTCTTTCCCAAGCTAAATCATTGATATGAACTAATCCTTGAACTCCTGGAAGAACTTCAACGAAAGCACCAAACTTAGTTGTGTTTCTAACAGTTCCTGTTACTTTTTCTCCCTCTTTTAATGAATTCCAGTTCTTCTCTTCTTCAGCTTTAAACGCTTCTTCTTCTAAAACTCTTCTTGAAGCTACAACCTTATTATTTTTTAAGTCAAGTTCTATTATTCTAACTTCTAAATCATCCCCAACTAAATCTTTACCATTAGTTTTGTTTCTGCTGATTAATGAACCTGGCATAAATACTCTAGTTTTTCCATAGTAACATAAAAGTCCACCTTTTATTTCTTCTTTTACATTAACATTTACAGTAGTTTCATTATCAAAAGCTTCTTTTAATTCTTTTCCTTCTTCTTTTAATAATGCACGTATAGCGTCTCTTTCTTCTCTTTCTAATAATCTTCTTCTTGAAAGAACTACAGTCCCTTCACCATCATTTGGTGATAATACTATAACTCTAACGCTATCTCCCATCTTTAACTCTTCAGTTATATTAACGCTCTTATTGCTTACTTCATCTTTTGAAATAAATCCATCAAATGCATAATTTATATTAACGTTTGCACCTTTTTCGTCTACACTTATTATAGTTCCATCTAAGATGTCACCTTTTTTTATAGTTCTTACATCATATTGATCTAATAATTCTTGCATAGTGTTTTCATTACTCATGCTATTCACTCCTTCTTTTCTCAGTATATATCTTTAATTTTAATCTATTGAATATTTTTTCTCAACTATTTTCTAATATCTAACATTATAACCTTTTAGATGTCATTTTCATATAATTATTATATATAAATTTTTTAAGGAGGATTTTACCTTGAAATTTTTCATGAATTTACAGTCGAAAAAAAACAAGAAAAACTACGAACTTTTACGTGATATAAAAGATGAGCTAGATAGTGTATCTTTAAATATCTCAATTCTAAATGATCGAATTAATCTTTATAAAAAGAGTCTTTCTCTTTCCTCTGATAAAATAGACAATTATCTTACTAAAATTAAAGCCTCTGCAAATAAAAATAATATCTCCCTTTGCAAAAAAGGATTTTTTAAATTTTATCGTGAAAATTTAATCTATAATTCTATACTCCAAAATTCAAATTCTTTTTCTAAAGAATTTTCTAATATCACAACTACCTTGGTTTCTCTTCAAGATGAATTTAATATTCTTGATGAAAGTTTTTCTAACTCAATAAACTCAAGCAAGTTTACATTCAAGGATATCTTTTCACAATCTATTTCTAATTTTTCTAATAAGCTTTATGACCTTTCTCATACTGTTAAAGTCTTAAGTGAAAAAGTTCCTAGACCTCAAAAATCTTTTTCTCCATTAGATGGTTCCACTATTTTTGAAGATGAAGCCCATTTTCTTAGTTTATTTGAAGATTTCTTAAAACAACATAATATTAAATTCTAAAAAAGGACTATCTCACAGGATTATTTATAATCCCTTGAGATAGTCCCCTTTTTAATTAATTATTCAGCGATTTCTACTACGTCGTATCCTTCTTCTTCAATTAATTCTTTTAACTCATCTTTAGTTATGCTTCCTTCTACAGTTGCAAGACCTATTTTAACATCAAAGTTATCTACGTTCGCATTATCTTTTAATGCATCCTCTACGTGTTTTACACAATGTCCACAAGACATTCCAGTTATTGTTGCTACTAATTTTGCCATAATAAATTCACTCCTTAATTTTTCTTTATTCACAAGGTACAAAGCCCCTTGTTATGGCATTATATTAAAATTTTGCTTTAAATCTTTTTAATCTTAATGCATTTAATAATACTGATACTGAGCTTAAACTCATTGCAAATGCTGCTATCATAGGGTTTAATAATGGTCCTCCAAAGGCATATACAATTCCCATTGCAAATGGAATACCAACTACGTTATAAGCAAATGCCCAGAAAAGATTTTCTTTTATATTTTTTATAGTCGCTTTACTTAATTGTATTGCTGATACAACATCTAAAATATCACTTCTCATTAATACAACATCTGCTGATTCTATTGCTACATCAGTACCAGAACCAATTGCGATACCAATTTCTGCAGTTACAAGTGCTGGTGCATCATTTACACCATCTCCAACCATTGCAACTTTCTTTCCTTCAGCTTGAAGAGATTTAACTACATCTGCCTTACCTTCTGGTAATACATCAGATACTACTCTATCAATGTTAACTTGACTTGCAATAGCTTTTGCAGTTTTTTCATTATCTCCTGTAAGCATAACTACTTCTATTCCCATCGCTTGAAGAGCTTTAACTGCTTTTTTACTGTTTTCTTTTACTGTATCTGCAACTGCGATAATTCCACTGAAAGCTCCATCTACTGCCATAAACATAGGTGTTTTCCCCATATCTGCAAGACCATGTGCTTTTTCTTCAATAGAATCTATTGAAATATTAAATCTATCCATTATTTTTCTGTTACCAATAATGATATCTTTCCCTTCAATCTTAGTTTCAATTCCTTCTCCTAAGATTGCATTGAATTCATCAATTTTTGGTAAATCTATATTTCTGTCTTTTGCTTCATTTACAATAGCTTCTCCAAGTGGATGTTCTGAACCTTTTTCAGCCGCCGCTGCAAGTCTTAAAACTTCATTTTCATCCATTCCTACTGTAACAATATCTGTAACCTTTGGTTTACCTTCTGTTATAGTTCCTGTTTTATCAAATACAACTGTTTGTAATTTGTGGGCTTCTTCAAGTGCAGTACCACTTTTAATTAATACTCCATTTTCAGCTCCCTTACCTGTACTTACCATAATTGCTGTAGGTGTTGCTAATCCTAAAGCACATGGACATGCAATAACTAATACTGAAATAAGTATGTTAAGTGAGAACTCTAATCCAACTCCACCAAAGAAATACCAAGCAAGAGTTGCAAGTACTGCTAAAATAATAACTGTTGGTACAAAGTATCCTGAAATTATATCTGCCATTCTAGCAATTGGCGCCTTAGTTCCTTGAGCACTTTCAACTAAGCTTATAATTTGTGCTAAAGCTGTATCCTTACCAACCTTAGTTGCTTTAAATTTAAACATTCCTGTTTTATTTATACTTCCACCAATAACACTGTCCCCAATATTTTTTTCTACTGGGATACTCTCTCCTGTAATCATTGCTTCATCAATTGCTGATGAACCTTCTATAATTTCACCATCAACAGGAAGCTTTTCTCCTGGTTTAACTAAAACTATATCACCAGTTTTAACTTCATCAATTTTTACAACTCTTTCTTCACCATCTATAATGATAGTTGCAGTTTTTGGTGCTAATCCCATAAGTTTGTTTATCGCATCTGAAGTCTTCCCTTGTGTAAGTGCTTCTAAGAATTTACCTAAACTAATAAATACAACTATAAGTCCTGCTGACTCAAAGTACAAGTGATGTGCAAACTCTAAATGTCCTGTACCAATTTTATATATTGCATAAATACCATATAAAGTTGCTGCTGTACTTCCAAGTGCAATCAAACTGTCCATATTAGGACTTAAGTGTGCTAAATTCTTGAATCCATGTATAAAGAAATCTCTTCCTATAATGATTATAATCACTGCTAATATAAGTTGAATAATTGCAAAGTTTAATGGATTTGTATGCATATCAATAATATTAGGTAATGGCATATTAAACATTGGTCCCATTGCAATTAATAATAATGGAATACCAAATATTGCTGATAATATAAGTCTTAACCTAGTTTTCTTTATTTTCTTTTCAGCTCTGCTTCTTGGAGTTTCTTCCTCTACAGTTTCATCAACTTCAAAAGCTTCATAACCTGCTTTTTTAACAGTATTTTCAATGTCACTTCCTCTTAAAATATTACTATCATAATCAACATTTAAATCTTCTGTAGCTAAATTTACTACTGCTTTTTCTACTCCATCAAGCTTATTTAAAACTCTTTCTACTCTACTTGAGCATGATGCACAAGTCATCCCTTTGACTTTATAATGTTTATGAGCTAATTTCTTCTCTTCTATTAATGAAGCATCATATCCTGCTTTTCTTATAGTTTCAATAATGTCTTCTTCGCTCATTTCATCTTTATTAAACTCAATAGTTAATTTTTCAGTTGCTAAATTTACTACTGCTTTTTCTACTGCTTCTTTTTTATTAAGAACTCTTTCCACTCTGCTTGAACATGATGCACAAGTCATTCCAGTAACATTAAATTCACGTTTCACTTCACTGTCATTCTTTTCTTCAATACCTTCATATCCAGCTTTTTTTATAGTTTCTAATATTTCTTCAGTATTTATTTTATCTTTATCAAAATCTATATTTAATTTTTCTGTAGCTAAATTTACTACAGCTGAATTTACTCCTTCTTTTTTATTAAGAACTCTCTCTACTCTGCTTGAACAAGCTGCACAGGTCATTCCTTTTACTGTAAATAATTTTTTCAATCTAATCTCCTCCCTACTTATCTATAAGCTTAGTTAAAATATTCATAATTTCATCTACTTTAGCTTCTTTCTCTTCTTCATTATTTAAAGCTTCTTTAACACAATGATGCATGTGTTGTGAAAGAATTAATTTATTTGATTTCTTCAAAAGCCCTTGCGCTGCTATTATTTGATTTGAAATATCAACACAATATCTTCCGTCCTCTATCATTTTTATTACTGCTTCAATTTGCCCCCTACAAGTTTTTAAAGATTGTAGTGCTTTCTTTTTTTCATCATTCATTATCTTTGCTCCCCTCCCCCCTAGGTGGGGGTCTTTATGCTTATATAATATATTCGTTTTTATTTTATGTCAAACTTTATTTTGTTAACTTTTTTTAAATATAATTTATTTTCCCCTTATTTTTATAAAATTATTTATAAAAGCCCTCACTAAGTAATTTTCTTAGCAAGGGCTTTTTTTACAATTTTTCTTTCATTTCTTTATAGCAAAACTCTATTATATCGCTTCTTTTTATTATTCCTATAAAAATTCCATCATCATCTACTACAGGAACAAAATTTTGGTTTACTGCAAGTGATATAAGGCTTTCAATATCTGCATTTATAGATACACTTTTATGATTTCTTCTACATTTTATCTCATCAAGTCTCACTGTCTCTGTGTTTTTAAAACTTAATTCAGGAGTATTTTTAAGCTTCCATAACAAATCTCCTTCAGTTATAGATTTTACATACTTTCCTCTATTATCAATAATCGGTATAGCAGTATACCCATGATGCTCCATACGCTCCATTACTTGTCTCATTGTTGCTTCTAAGTTCTCACATATAACTTCATTTTTTGGTGTAAGGAAAAACGCTATATTCATTTCTTTTATTCTCCTATTATTTATTTACCCTTATATTTTATCATACCTTTTTACATAATATAACTTCTAACTTTCTTTTTCTAACTTCATAAAATACTTTTCTAGTTTGTACATATAATCTGAATACTCGATTTCATTTAATATACTTCCTATTTCAGAGTATATTATTTTTCCATGAAGAGTCTTTTTTATTATAACTTCATTTAAAATTGTTGAATGACACTTTGGACATATTCCAACTGAAAGAAATCTCCATCTAGCTGGCATATAGTCAAAGTCTAGTTCTATTTTTCTTCTACATTTTGGACATGATGATTTTACCATTGAATAATCTAAATCCATATTATCAATACAATTTAAATTTATTGCTGGCATTTCATATATATTATCTATAATATAGCTTTTAATACTTCTATAATTGTATAACTGCTTAAATACTTGTACAGTGTAATATGCATCATTTAAAGCATCATGTAAAAGATTATCATCTGCCTTTATATTTAACCTCATTAATGCATTTTTAAGGCTCAATGACTTTTTAGCGCCTATAACCTTTGTAACATATTCTTGAATATCAAGATATTTTTTTACCCATTTAATATCTTCATACTTATGATAATGTGAATTTATTATAATTTGTGCAACATCATCCTTTGCCCAAGAGCATAAAATATTTCCTTCCACAAATTCTTTTAATTTATCAATAGCTTCTGCAAAGGAAACTCCCTGCTCTAACTCTTTATTTGTGATTTTAGTTATATTTATTATCTCTGGATTCAAAATAGGAAATATTGAAGGCTTTATATAAACCTTCAATTCATCCTCTATTTTCATATATTTATCAACCTTTATTGCACCAATTTCTATTATTTCACTTTCAACATTAACCTCTCTAAGTCCCTCATGTTCTTCATATATATTAGGATAATACTTCTCTATATTATCTAATCTATTGAATTCTAAATCAATTATTACGTATCCCATAAACCCCTTTTCTACTCCTTATTCTTTTTCGTTAAAATCTATACCAGCAAGCTTCATAAGGTGTATTGCATTTTGAGTTCTACTTTTCCCATCTCTTAGCTTATAGTCAAATTTTATCTTACCATCTTCGTAATATTCTCTAAAGTTTTTATTTTGTATTCTCTTATCACTTTCTTCTAAATCACATAATTCTAAATCATGAGTTGACACAAGCCCTACTGCCCCTGAATCAATAAGTTGATTTATAAGAACCTTTGCCCCTGTATGTCTGTCAGCTGAGTTTGTTCCTTTAAATATTTCATCTAATAGGAAGAAAATTCTCTTTCCACTTTTAGCTCCTTCTATTAAAAGTTTTATTCTTAATATTTCTGCATAAAAAGAAGATGTGCTTTCTTCTAAATTATCCTTAGTTCTCATACATGTGTATAAATCAAACATTCCACATTTAAACTCATCACTATTAACTGGTGCTCCTAAATATGAAAGAACTAAATTTAATCCTACAGTTCTTAGGAAAGTACTTTTTCCTGACATATTAGAACCTGTAATTAATGTTGTTTTAGTATTTCTATCTAACTCATAATCATTTCTTATAGCTCTTTCTCCTAAAATTGGATGACCTATTTGTTTTCCTTTTACAATCTTTTCATCCACAATTTCAGGATAAGTCCATGCTTCAAAATCGAAAGCTAAGTTTGCTACGCTTCCTAAAGCATCAAACTCGCTCATTGCCTCAAGCCATTCATTTAAATATTCACCATTTTTTTCTCTAAAGCTTTCTAAGTTTGATACTAAAAATACATCTGAGAATATAAATAAGTTTATTATTAAATAATATGCATTTCCATGGCTATCTCCTACCCAATCTAAAATAGAAGCTAACTTTTTCATTTCCTTTTTACAAGATATATTTTTATTTTCATTGTTTATTTTATTTCTAATATCTCTTAAGTATTCTGATTCAAAGCTTTCATCTTCAATAACTTCTAACATTTCTGCATAAGCTTTTATAGTCGGTTTCATAGCTGCAAACATTTCTAAGTCACTTTTACTATCCTTAGTTAAACTTTTTATAACTACAAAGTTTATCATTAAAATTATGATTATATCAGTCCATCTTAAAAATCCTGCAAAGGATAGAGCTATCCATCCAAATGTTAGTAATATAAAGAAATATGCAATATATTTTTTATATTTTGCCTTACTTTTTCTTTCACGACTCCATGTTTTTAAATATTCGATTTCATTTAATTCTTGGTCACTGTTTTGGATATTCATTAACCCTTTTAATATTAACTTTTGCCTCCAAGAAACTTTCTTTCCAAGTTCCTTTATACCTTCTTGTTTTTTCTTTATTTCGTTTACATTTTTTGTTGTATTTTCACTTAAAATTTTAAATAATACTTCTCTTCCACCTTTAGTTACAGTAGTATTTATAAGTTGAAAAAGAGAATTTACCCCAAAAATATCTAAATCATTTGTATATGGATGCTTTTCATCAATATACTCTTTTCCACAATCCTCTTCATTTTTAAATTCACCATTTAAACGTCTAATTCCCTTTTTATTTATCTCTATCATTAATTCATGACTTTTCTTTTTCTTTAAAATATTATTATGTAGCAGTGCTACTAAAATAAATACAATTACGAAAAAACCACCACTTATAATAGCAAGTGTTTCTTTTCCACTAGAATAAAACTTATATACTGAAAAAATTAAAAAAACTACTATTAATAATCTGCTCCAACCAATTGCTAAACTTTTTTTATCTATCTTTTTTATTTCAATTTCACTCTCTTGTATATTTTTTTCATAAAATTTTAGTGCATTCATTAATATTTATTACTCCTTTTTATTGTTTTATGTAAATTATACCATAAGTTAACAAGAAAAAGGGAAGAGTATATAAATATCTCTCCCTTTATCCTATAACTAATATTCTTAACTTAATCTCTTAAATTAATTCTATTTTTTAAATTTATTTCATTGCATTATATATTGTTTCTAAGTTATATTTCATACCTTCTAAATATGTTTTATCATCATCTGATGTTTCAAGAGTATATATCTTTACTATTTTTGCTCCAACTTCTCTTGCTAATGTTTCTGATGTTTTTGGCTCTGATAAAGTTCCTGAGAAAATAACTTTAACATTATTTTTCTTGCAATAATTAACTAATTCTTCTAATTTTCCTGGCGTTGGTTCTCCATCTGCATAAAGTGTGCTTACAGACTCTTGCTTTAATCCAAAGTCACGACAAAGATATCCAAATGCAGCATGCCCTGTTACAAAGTTTTTATTTTTAATAGTTTCAAACTTTGGCTTATATTCATTATAAAGATTTTCACATTCTTTTATAAACTCTTCATAATTTTTTGTGTAGTATTCTTCATTATTAGGGTCAGCTTTAACTAAAGCCTCCTTTATATTTTTAGCTTGAACTTGAATTTCTTTTAAGCTAAGCCAAACATGAGGATCTACTTTTCCATCTGTTTTTAAAACATTAACCCCTGTACTTGCATCTACCATTGGAATATTTTCTTCTTTAAGCTTTTCGCTCATATTTCCAATCCAATCTTCCATTCCAAGTCCATTATATATAAACAACTTACTGCCTAATAACTCTTTAAATGTTTTTGTGTTAGGTTCAAAATGATGTGGTTCTTGCCCTTTTGGCACTAATGTAATTACAGAAACCTTATCTCCCCCTATAGCCTTTGTAACTTCTGCTATTGGGAATATTGATGTTGTAACTTGTAATTTATCACTTTTGTCTTCACCCTTAGAAGAGCATCCAACTCCTAACAACATTATTATTCCTACCCCTATTATAGCTATGATTTTTTTCATTTCTCTCTCCTTTTGCATATGATTTGCATTTACAAATAAATAATAACCTTTATTTTCCTCACTGTCAATTAAATAACTATTTCATTATAAGATAAATCTAATTTTTCTAGAATTTTCTTTTCTATTCCTTGACATGTAAATATTATTGTCTGATTCTCTGTTCTTCCATGCAAATAATTTATAGTTTCTTCTCTTCTTTTATCATCATATTGACTGAAGGCTTCATCTAAAATTATTGGAACATCTCTTTGCTCAAATATTATTTTTATGATTGCAAACCTTAAAGCTAAATACAATTGGTCTCTTGTTCCATTACTTAAATATTCACTGCTAAACCATCTTTCCCCTTCAATCTCTAATGTGTAGTCTTCCTTTAAAATAACATTTCTATACCTATTACTAGTTATTTTGCTAAATATTTCTCCTACATATTCATTTATTTTAGGGGTAAGCTTTTCTTTTAATTTTTTATTTATATTTTCTAATTTCTCTATACTAACATCTAAAGCTTTTAATTTTTTCCTTAATTCCTTTATCTTTTCTTCCTCTATAAATATTTCTTCTTCTATAATATTTATATCTCTTCCCTTATCAATAATATATTTTATTTCTCCTTCTAATTCCTTTCCTCTTTTCTCATAAGAAATAAGTTCCTTTGACTTGCTTTTAATTTCATCCTCTATTTCCTCTTCCTTTTTATAATCAGAACACTCCACCAAATCATTACTTATTTCCACTTCTTTTCTTATCTCTTCTATATCTCTATCTTTTAGTAACGCCTTATAAGTTTCACTATTCCTTTCCATATCTTCTTTTAACTCATCTTTTCTTTTTAGCTTTTCTTTATATTCACCTATAAAGTCTTCACATTCTTCTATTGTAGCTTCTTCGTTTATCTGTTGTACCTTTAGTAATACTTCCTCTTCTAATCTTTTCTTTTCTTCATTAAAGAACTCTATCTTTTTTTTAATCCCTCTTATATCTTCATCTATTCTATCTAGTCTTCCCTTTGTTTTTTCATAAAGGCTAATTTTTAAAAGCAGTTCATCCTCATCATTTGATTCTGTCATTACTTTAATTGAATTTATCATCTTTTCACTTTGAATATATTTTTCATAGCCTTTTTCTATATCTAAATCTTCAATTCTATTAAGTCTTTCTTCTATTTTTAAATGAACCTTTTCCTCTACATTTCTAAACTCTTCAATTTCCCTTATAGCTTCTTTAAGCTCATCTATATTTTTGAAG
>NZ_JBOFRG010000295.1:0-2072 GCF_051650885.1 Clostridium sp. | reverse complement strand
AAAAAGTATTTCAAAGTAGTGATGCCTGTGTGTCTACTTCATGGTGCTGCAGTAGCTTAGATCCATCAATGCATTGATGGAAAATCTAATCTTAAAGAAACCATCTATGTGTTTTTCCCCGTCATGTTGCTACGGTTATTTTTTGCAGCCACAACCACAGAAGAAGCCACAACTTGAGGGAATGAAACTCAACTTCACAGTTCCTCTTCACACATATAAGGATGTGTTGCTGTTATAGCATGAATTTAGACAGTGTAGTCATCACACTGACACCAGAGCTGATGTGTGTCAAACAGTATGCTGTCTATCCAAACCAATCCAAACCATTAAAACGGCCACAGCAGTGCCGACTTTAATATCAGATTTAAGGCCAATAAGTGTGAAGTAATAATTAAATACAAAGCAGAAACAGCATTTGTATTTTCTGCTTTTGAATTAGGTGGGCATACTTTTAAAGGGTTAGGCAGTGAGGTAAAATATCTTGGTCATTATGTTACAGATAAGTTATTGAGTGACAGAAATATTTATTGTCAATATCACAAATTATACTCAAAGTAACTCACTTACCTAAATTTCACATGTGCTCAGCTGATTAAAAGTTACTGTACGCTGTACTGTATGTTGGCATTCATGATATAATCTGACAGGATCATGGTAAGTGACTGGAAGTCTCTGCATACTGTTGTTTTTACACCCACATGACAGGTATTATGGATGCCAACATTTTATTCAGCCTCTCCTCTTGTCTCTCTCTCCCTCTATGTGTTTGTTTCTTTTCTCCTACCTGTGTGAATGGTGTGCTTGTGTATTTGTGCAGTCTGTCCTCTTTCCAGGTCTTCATGGTGGAGAGGAGGTTGTGTGGCTCAGGTCCTCTCCTGCCGGCACCTGGAATTTGCTCGACGTTGTCCAGAATCCAGATTCTTCTTATATGTTTACAATCTATCTATAATTTTGTAATCCTGAGTGTCCATACTGTAATTTTACTGTGTTGATCGACATCTATTGCATGTCTGTCCGTCCTGGGAGAGGGATCCCTCCTCTGCTGCTCTTCCTGAGGTTTCTACCATTTATTCCCTGTTAAAGGGTTTTGGGGAGTTTTCCCTTATCCAATGCGAGGGTCTATGGACAGAGCTTGTCGTATGCTGTACATATTTTAAAGCCCCTTGAGGCAAATTAGTGATATTATATATAAATATAAATAAAAATGACTTGACTGACACATAGGACAGGTGTCTCAAATCCCTGAGTTAACAGGTCAATCAATAGTGACACAAACAGAGTCCATAAGGAGGACTCTGGACCTTCAAAGTCACCATGTCCACATTCCAGGGACCAGCATCGTTGGCATCCAGTGTTTTTCTACTTTGTGATTTTACTCATTGTTTAATTTGTATGTCCTGGATCTTGGAATGTGGATGTTTTGATGTAGGAGGCCTCTCTTGGTTATGGATGACTTCTTGATGGATTTCTGTTTCTGTGTTCATGTTGATTGTGCTGTGAACTCAGTGATCTGAGACACCTTTTCTATACACTATATATGATGATTGCCAGCTTTTATTCTGAAGAAGGCAAAGGTTGACCCACAGAATTTAAAACTAAAAGATGCATCAGAGTTCTGAGTGTGCGGCTTTCTCCACTCGTCTTTGATATCTACCTGTGGGCAGCACCTTACTAGAGGAAGTGTGTGTTTTCATTCAGACAATACAATTCTACCACTAAATAAAATGTTTTGACAACATTTCATATCACATTCACTATGAAGAGTGTTAGAGACACATACAGGATGTTCTGTACATGCATACAAAGATCACATGACACACATCATAATACAGGCACTGTGGTTGCAAGAGCAGTGGGCATATAAAATATTACATGCACAACTAAACACAACATAAAGTGTTACAGGAAAATATGTTTAGGAGATGATATGATTCAATTCAGTGGTCTCATGTCTCATATATGTGCCAAAAATATGCTGCGGTCTAACCGTCTAGTTGTGTGAGCTTTGTGTAAAAGGGAAGGAAGCACAGGCTCTAAACTTAGAAGATGAAGTAGTTTGAGAAAAATGCTAC
>NZ_JBOFRG010000294.1:0-3943 GCF_051650885.1 Clostridium sp. | reverse complement strand
CTGACTAAAGATATCCATACCACCTTCGTCTTCTATTCTATATCTTCCTTCATTATCTATTATTATATTTACTTTTTCTATTTTACTATCTCCCACTTCTACAAAGTACTTCAATAGTTTTATAAATTCTTTGTACTCTTTTTCAATCATGTACTTCTGTATTACTTTATCTATAATTTCCTCTATATCTTCTCTTAAACTTCTCATTCTAAATGTAATAAACCCATTTATATTCATCTCATTATTTTCATTTAAGCATTCTTTTATTTTTTCAATTATATTGTTTATTTTATTTTCGCAAAATACCCCTAAGTCATCTTCTATTTTATTTTCTCTTAAAAGCACCTCCATTATTAAAACTTCAATTTCTAATATTTCATCTTGTTTTAGAAAAAAATACGTATCTTTTATAAGTTGAAATAATTCTCTTCTTTTATAATCTTTTATTACCATTTCGTATAAAAGATTACTTACATATAGTTTCACTCTATTATGTGTCTCTTCACTCTCTTCATCACATAAAACTTTTATAATATGAGTTTCACCTTCTACTTTTTCAACTAATCCTATTACTATATTTTTATTTTTAAGTAGGGTTTTCAAGTCTTGTAGCTCTTTTATAAAATCTAAATCTCCCATATAAGCTAATTTTAGTACAAGCATAGAGTTCACTCCCTTCTAGTAATAGTATGTATTTTAAATAGCTTCTATATACAGTCATTAATTTAGTATATATTCCACAATTACTCACTTTTGTAATTCCTTGATTTTTTCTTTGCATAGCTGTATTTTATATATAATAGGAGGGATGATTTATAATGTTTTGTTTTGTAGATTACAGAATATCTGATATTGAAGTTTCAAACTTAAAAAATTTAAATCTTGAAATAATAAAAATACCTAAATGTGACCTTGTTTATAATGCTATTAATGGTCATGTTGATATTCAAATGGCTATTTTAGATAAAGAAAAATCCTTAATACTTTTACAAAAGGATATTCCTAAAGCTTTTTTAGAACATTTAGATTCTCTAAATATCTCTTATATCCTTTCTGAAAATAGTTTAGAAAAGGATTATCCTAATAATATTTTTTTAAACGCACTTATTACAAATACTTTTTTACTTCATAATCTTAATTTTACCGATTCTAAGCTTTTAAAATATTTTAGTAACTTATCATTTTTAGATACAAAGCAAGGGTATACAAATTGCTCTGTACTTAAAGTTTCTGATACTGCTTTTATCACTTCTGACACTAAAATTTATGAATCTCTTTTAAATGAAGGATTTCACGTTTTAAAAGTTCCACCTGGTGATATTTTGCTAGAAGACTTTGACTACGGTTTTATAGGTGGTGTTGGTGGGCTTGTGAATCCTCATACTATGGTGTTCTTTGGTTCTTTAAATTATTACAAACATGGTGCAGAAATCAAAGAATTTTTAATGAATCACAATGTTACACCTATTTTTTTAAAGGATGGCCCATTAACAGACAGAGGAAGTATCTTCACTCTTTAAATTTAATATATAATACTCTTACTTTACTCAAATGTTTCTATCTTATTTAAGATACTATTTTTTCTTAAATTGCACATATGATATTCTAACCAATTAACTTATAAGAAATACAAAAGCTTGAGAAAAATTTCTCAAGCTTTTATTTTTATACTTCTATTTCATTTTTGCTTTACTTAATATTTCACCAATCTGCTCATTAGTAAAATTATATGCTTTCCCACAGAAGTGACATTTTATTTCTTCTTCTTTTCCATCTTCATAGATTTCTGTTAATTCTTTTTCTCCAATACTTATAAGTGCTTTTTCTACTCTTTCTCTTGAACAATCACACTTATACGCTGGTTCAATTTCTTCTAAGAAATTAACATCCATATCTTCAAATATCATCTCTAATATTTCTTTTATATCTTTTCCTTGGTCTAATAATGTTGTTATTGGTGGCATTTCTTCTAATCTATAAGTTATTACATCTGCTAAAAGTTCATCAGCGTCTGGCATCATTTGTATTATAAATCCACCTGAACATTTTATACTTAAATCTCTATCTACTAACACCCCTAATGAAACTGCCGATGGTGTTTGTTCTGATACTGTAAAGTAATATGCTAAATCCTCAGCTATTTCACCTGTGTATATTGGCACTTGTCCTACATATGGATCTTTTAGTCCCATATCTTTAATAACATATAGTAGTCCATTTACTCCAACTGCCCCACTAACATCAAGCTTTCCATTTTCTTTTAAAGGTAAATCTATTATTGAATTTCCTATAAATCCTTTAACATTTGCATCTGCATGAGATGTAACTGTTATTCCTTTTGCTTCTCCGCCACCATCTATTTTTAATGTAATAGCTTCTTTATCACCCTTTAATAAAGCTCCCATTAAACTTCCAGCTGTAAGCATTCTTCCAAAGGCTGCCGATGCAACTGGTGTACAGTTATGTAAACTTGTTCCTTCATTTACTAGATTTGTTGTCATTCCACCAATAAATCTAATCATTCCATTTTTAGCTGTTCCTCTAATAATTTTATCTTTCATCTATATTACCTCCATTTTCTTTACAATATAAAGAATTCTTTCTGAATCTTCTTTTACTTTGTTTTCTGTATATCCATCCCATTTTTCTAGAACCTTTAAATTTGCTTTTTCTAATAGTTCTTCAATTTCTTCTTCTTTATAAGCTCTTTCAAAATGTTCTTCTTCAAATCTTTCATATAATTCTCCATCTTTAATGAAGAATGTTAAAAACATATTTGTTATATTATCTTCAAAAGTATTTTCCCAGCTATAGAAAACATCATCTGAATTATATGTGTAAATGTTGTTTCCTAAAACTTCTGAAAGTTTGTAGTATGAATTTATATCAAAAATGAATATTCCATCATCTTCTAAATGATTATACACGCTTTTAAAGTATTTTTCTATCCCTTCTTTTTCTATTATGTAGTTAGTGGAATCTAATACACAAGTTATAAGGTTAAACTTTTTATTTAAGCTAAGCTCTGTCATATCCTGTCTTACTATTCTACTTTTAATTTTTGCTTTTTTAAATTTTTCAAAAGCTTCTCTAAGCATTTCTTCTGAAAGATCTACTGCAAATGCTTCTTTAAATTCTTTTGCTATATGGATAGAAACATTTCCTGTTCCACATGCTAAATCTAAATACATTTTATTTTCTACATTATATCTATTTATTATTTCTTTTACTTTATCCCCTATTTTTTTATAATCAATATCTTCATTAATAAGTTCATCATATATTTTTGCAAATTCGCAATATGCCATAGTGCTCTCCTCACTCTCTAAAAAACTATAAGCATATCTTATAATTATTCTTTAATTTAGTCAAACTCTTCATTTCTTCCTAAAATTTGATTGTTAGTTGGAATTTTTAAGCTTTTTTTTCTTTTTGTCATAAGCCCACCTATTCTTCCTGTTTCTTCTGATGTTAAAGCTCCCCACCCAAGTTCTAAAACCTTCTCCTTCAATCCAAGTTCTTCTGCAATTTCATACTTCATTTTTTCTCTTAGCTTTTCTGCATCTGTTAATTCTCTGTTCGCTTTTATTTTTGATTTTATTATTTTTTTAAGCGGCGTTTTACTCATATTCCATTCCCTCATCACTTCAATTTTATGTTTATTATTCCCATTTCTCTTTTTAATATTCTAACTTCTCAATTAAAGTCTTTATTTTTTCACTATTTTTTCCATTAAGCCTTGATATTTGTCTTATAAAAATTTATAGTTATTGTATAAAAGTATTTTTATAAATATATATAAAATTTAGGAGGGATTAATTTGTATAATGTTGCAATAGTTGGGGCTACTGGTAATGTAGGAAGAAAATTCCTAGAAATACTTGCACAAAGAGAGTTCCCAATTAAAAATCTTTATCTTTTTGCATCAAAAAGATCTGCTGGT
>NZ_JBOFRG010000293.1:0-3305 GCF_051650885.1 Clostridium sp. | reverse complement strand
ACTTGTTAATTCTTAAATATGTACTATACTTACTTCTCTTATTATATTATTACTTTTTCATCTAGTCTACACCGATTGAATAAATTATTCAATAGTTTTACAAAAAATATATAATACACTTTAATTTTTCAGTATAGTTCCAACAAAGTATTATATTCTTCACATATCCTCAAATTCCTTCTATGATAAAAGAATTTTATATTTTTTTAGCTTCATTCCAAAGTTCATCCAACTCTTCTGTCGACATTTTTTTCAAACTTTTTCCACTTTCCAATGCAGCTTTTTCTACTTTTTCAAATCTTTTTATAAATTTATCAGTAGCTAAATTTAATGATTCCTCACCATCTATATTTAAAAATCTACTTACATTAACACATGCAAAGAATAAATCTCCTACTTCTTCTTTTATTCTATCCGCATCTTCGCTTTTATATACATCTAAAACTTCATTTAATTCTTCTATTATCTTACTTGAAGCACCTTTTATAAAATCTTCTTTCCAATCAAATCCCGCCTTTGAAGTTTTCTTTTGAACCTTCTCAGCTCTTTTTATACCCGGAAGTGATTTTGCAATAGCTAAAACCTCTTCTGTTGTTGTATTAAAGCCCTTTTCTTTTTTCTTTAATACCTCCCAATCTTCACTTACTTCTGTAGCGCCTTTTTCCCTCTTCTCCCCAAATACATGTGGATGTCTATATATCATTTTTTCACATATTCCATCTACAATATCACTTAAGTCAAAATAGCAGTCTTCTTTTCCAAGTGCTGCATGGAATATAACTTGTAATAACACATCTCCAAGTTCTTCTATAAGTGCATTATCATCTTCTTTATCTATAGCATCTGCTACTTCATAGCTTTCCTCTATTATTGCGTTTCTAAGGCTTTCATGGGTCTGTTCTCTATCCCAAGCACATCCTTCATCACTTCTTAAAACATCTACAATTTGAATTAAATCATATATATCCTTCTTATTGTTCTCATCCTTAGGAATATATATTGATGTTAAATAATCTATATCCTCTTGCATATCTAATTCATATAAAGGTATTCTTCTAATACTTTCTAAATCTTTTACACCAGCCGCTCTTACATAGATTATCTCTGTTTCATCATTATATGCTTCTAACAGCTTTAATTTTACTTCTGATGCTATAAAAGGATTATATACTTGTGTTATTATAGTTCCAATTCTCTTATCTAATATTTGATTTTCTATATCAAATGCATCAATAATTTTCAAACCTTCTATCGGGTCTATTTTCAATCTATCCATCATAGCATCAATAAAACTAACTGCTGGTAGTATTTCATATTCTATTCCTTTTTCATCACAAAGGTTCATAAGATTAGATACAGATTTTTCTGCAACTAACGGATGTCCTGGTACTGCATATACAATATCTTCATTTACTTCAGCATATTTTTTTACTAAATCCTCTGCAATATTCATATATACATCATCAAAGCTATCATATTTATTATAGTACTCATCGTAAGTGTTAAATTTTATATTTTTCTCCTTTATAAAATCTACAGTAGGATGGATTTCTGTTCTAAAATATATTTGATTGCTTTCTTCTAAAAGCATTAATGCTCCCATCGTTAGTGCCTCTTTCGCTCCTGGACCTAATCCAATTATCTTAATCATAATGTTGCTCCTTTTTATTTTTTAAATTTAGGTATTCTATCAACTATTTCATAAATTTTAAATACTTTCATCACCATAATCAAAGTTATATATACTATAATACCTAAAAATATAGATACTAAGCAAGATATACCGTTGCTTCCTATCCTAAGAATTAAAAATTTATAAGAAAAAAACACTACAATTCCCATTCCTATTGCCCCATATAATGGTTTTATAAAATTATTATATCCATTTATTTTTACTTTCATCGTTACTTTTAAATAAATTATATTCAAAATAGCCACAATCATATATGCAGTTATACTCGCTATTACCGCTCCATAAATATTAAAATCTGGATTAGGTACTAGTATGCTTGTTATTATAAATTTTACAGTACATCCTATCGCTAAGGTTACAATTGGAACTACATATTTCCCCACACCCTGCAAAATCGATGTAGTTGTTTGAGTAATTATAATAAAAGGAATTGTGATTCCCATATATTTTAATATTTCAACTCCACCATAATGCCCCTGAAAAACTAACTTCATAATAGGTTCTGCTAATATAAATATTCCTATTGTACAAGGAATTGCAACAACACCTGAAATCTTCATTGCCATTTCCACCTTGCTATTAACCTCATTCTTCCTTTTTAATACGTAGCTTTCTGCTATTATAGGCACTAATGATGCACATAAAGCTATAGATAACGTCATTGGTATATTTACTATTACAGCTGCTTTCCCTGTCATCTGAGCATATAATATAGTAGCTTGACTACTTTCTATCCCTGCCTGTAATAACCTTTGTGGGATAAGAATAGAATCTATTAAAGTCATTACCGCACTTACAGTCATTGCTACCGATATCGGTGCTGCTATCCTTAATATTTTATCCGTTACCTGATGATTCGTCTTTACTTTCTTAATCTTAAATTCCTTTTTAATTTTTCTATATTTAAAATATAAATACCCACCTGCAATAATTCCACCTGCTGCCGCTCCAAAAGCTGCTCCACCTGCTGCATATTCAATTCCTAATGGTAATAAAAATACAGCCAGTCCAATTCCTATAACCACTCTTCCAACTTGCTCTAATACTTGTGATATTGCTGAAGGACTCATATTCTGAAGACCTTGAAAAAATCCTCTGTATATAGTCATAATCGATAAAACCAATGGTGCAAATGATATTGCAACTAATGAATAATATGCTTTTACATCCCATTTAAGTGCTGTTATTATAGGCTTTGCAAATATAAATAATATTCCTGTAGTAGCTAATCCTAAAAGTAACATTATATATGTTGCAGACTTAACACACTTAAAACTTCCTTCAACATCTCCTACAGCATTATTTTCAGATACTATCTTTGATATTGCCACTGGAATTCCTGATGTCATTGCTACAAAAAACATTAATAAAGGATATGACATTTGATAAAATCCAATTCCTTCATCTCCTATTAGCATTATTAAAGGCCACCTAAAAAACAACCCTAAAAATTTTGCTAATATTCCTGCCACCCCTAAAACTATACTCCCTTTTATTAGAGATTGTTTCCTCATAAAATACCTCCAAACTTTTTACTTTCTTACTATTTTTATTTAAAGTTTAGAGGTATTATTACTCTTTTTTAATTATGTATTATTATTCCATTTGTTTT
>NZ_JBOFRG010000292.1:0-15560 GCF_051650885.1 Clostridium sp. | reverse complement strand
CAGAAACTATTGAAGATGCTAGAAAGCTTTTAATAGAAAACTTAGAAAATGGAAAAGCATTAGAAAGATTAAAAGTATTAGTTAAAAATCAAGGTGGAGATGAATCCTTTATAGAAAACCCAGAAAAACTTGTAATAAGCCAATATATGCATGAAGTGAAAGCTACAAAGAGTGGATATGTTTTTGACTTAAATGCAGAAAAAGTTGGAGTGGCATCACTTTTAACAGGAGCAGGAAGAGAAACTAAAAAAGACGCTTTAGATTATGGAGCAGGAGTTATCTTAAAGAAAAAAATAGGTGATAAAGTAGAGGCAGGAGACACTTTAGCAATACTTTATGCAAGTGATGAAGAAAAGTTTAAAAAGGCAGAAGAAACTCTTCTGCAAGGATATGTTATTGAGAATAGAAAGCCTGAGAAGGAAAGCTTGATTGAGAAATTTGTTTAGTTAATTAAGAATAAAAAATTTAAAATTTAGAATTTTTAGAGGAGTTGCATGCAACTCCTTTTTTCAGTTAAGAATTAAGAGGTTATAGTGAAGAAATTTTTATTTATGATGTCTAAGGTTATATCTTTGGCAAGACTGCCTGGGAGTTTTTTTGTTTTATCTTTTATGCGAATGGCGAAGTATGTTCTTTCATCTTCTTTTTCTAGAAAGCCTGTGAACCAACCATTTGTATCTTTGGCACTTCCTGTTTTTCCGTAGATTGCTAGGTTGTCAGTTTTTTCTATTAGCATAAAGTCTTTTACTATTTCTACATGGCTTGGATCAAAGTTTGATTTTCCTTCAAATATGTTTTCTAGTACTGATATTTGTTCTATTGGAGATATTTTTAAGGATGATGATATCCAATAAGTATTGTGTCCTTGTTCATTCCATGCTGTTAAGTTAGAGTTTCCATATTTTAAGTTGGATAATGTTTCTTGGACATAATCTTTATTTAGTGAATCCATAAGTTTTTCATAGTACCATACACAAGATTCTTTGAAGGCATCTTTAAATGGAATATCTTTATTCCAGGATTCTCGCCAATGAATAGTTCCATCATATCCAAGCTTTGAGTCTGGTGAAGTTACTACATTTTGAGATAAAGCCATTAGTGAGTTTATTATTTTAAAAGTTGAGTAGGGTGATATCTGCTCATTTATTAAGTCCTTATTATAAATATTATATGTATTAGTATCAGGAGTGAAAAACACAGCACATCCAGTAGTGTCCTTGAAACTAGAACTGTAATCTACTTCATTTCTTATAGGAGCAGTTTCTACCAGTTCAATAGGCTCATCAGTCTTAGTAGTATCAGATTTAGCACTACATCCATATAATCCTGTAAATAGTGTTAATGTTAGTAAGATAGTTAGTTTTCGCATTAAATAATCCCCTTTATATTTAAAATGTAAATAAATTATAAACTGATATGATTAAATTTCCAATAAAAATATGCTAAAAGTTAGAAGCTTTAAATAGTGAAATGGTGATTATGAAAGATAAAAATTATAAAGTTTTTTATTGAAAATGAGAATGTGAAAGATGAAATGGAAAGATATATATAAGGGTATCTAAACTAAGTACAACTGAAGTTTTGTATCTTTAGAAAGTAAAGGCACCTCTATTCCTTAAAAGATAGAGGTGCTTTTTACTAACTTCTGATAATTTCTTCAATTCTTTTTCGTGCTTTATTTCCTTCAATTGTAGGAGTTATTTCGAAGTCATGGAACATTTCTTCAAATACTAAAGTGTTATGTGTAATTTCTTCAGTATCTAGGATTTCATGAAGTTTCATAACATCAGGATAGAATATTTCATCTGTTCCAACTACTAAGCTTATTTTTCCAAGGTCATTAAAAGTTCCATAAATAGGGCTTACAAGAGGATCTTTTAAATCTGTATCACCTGCCCATAGTTTACCAAGTTTATTTAGTTGAATTGAGTTTAGTACTACATCTTTAGACTGAAAATTTTCTATCTCTGGATTTTTAGTTTCTATATCAAGCCATGGAGACATTAAGATTATATCTTTAGGTTGGTCTAATTTAACATCTCTTATTTTTTGTGCTAAAGAAAGAGCAAATCCACCACCTGCTGAATCACCCATAATAGTAACAAGGCTACTATTATCAGAATTTTTAAGTATCCATCTATAAATTTCTAAAATTATTCTAAAGGAATCCTTATAAGTGTATTCAGGAGTTTTAAAATAAATTGGGAAAATAACTCTTGCATCCAGTTTTTTAGCCATTTCATAAACAGTATCAAAATGATATTTCATAGGGTCCATAATATAAGCACCACCATGAAGATAAAGGATAACTCTTTGTTGCTTATCATTTTTGTTGTTAATTGAATAAACCTTCATTTTATTTATGTAATATTCTTCAGTCATTTTAACAGCTCTATGATGTTTAAGCATATAATCCTTGCCAGATTTACTAAGTTTATTTATAACTTCCTTTAAATCAACCTCTTTTCTTAAAGGCGTATTTTTTCTAGTAACTTTTAAAAAATTAAAAACAGCACCACCACTTAAAGATCGTTTAATTACTTCTACTTTATTCATTTGTATCACGCTTCTTTTCTATAATAATATTTATATCTTTATTATATCCCACTAGGAGATATTCTACAAAATTTATCTAGAATAAGATAAAGCCTTCTTGTTTTTAAGGCAAGAAGGCTTTAATATTAAGCATTTAATTTATTTGTTAATTCGTTGAATAGTTCTTTAAATCTATCTTCAACTTCTTTAAATGGTTCAAAACTAAAGTTTGGTTTTGATTTTAAATCTGTATCTTTGAAGTCTAGCTTTTCATCCATAAAGACTAATAATTCATGATAAAGTATTGCATCATCTACTATTCCTAGTTTTTCACTTTCTTCTTTTGTTAAATCAGAGCCTAGATATTTTTTATAAATAGTGTTTTGCAGTTTATCTTCAACCTCTAGATAAAAAGTAAGACTTTTTTTAACAGGTCTTGTTATATCTGCAAGATATGCTTCACTTCCATCGTGTAGTAAAAGTGCTAGTGCAATTCTGTTTGAATAGCCACGTGCTATTGCCTCTTCTGCACAACAAATGCTATGTTGAGCTACTGAAAAGAATTCAGATACATGTCCATTTGCTCTGCACATAAGTGATAATGAATGTGCTATATCGTCTATTAATATTAAATCAGGATTTGGATTTAATGGATTTATTTTTATTTTTGAATATGTTTTTATACTATTTGGCATAAAGAAATTCCTCCTTCGTGTATATCATATATTTAAAGATATCAGTATATTGAAGAGAGGTCAATTAAAAGATTGATAGTTATGAAAAGTTAAGATTAAAAGGAAGAGTTTTACTCTTCAAATTTAATTACTTTAAAGCGTTCTAAAGTAAAGTCTTCCTTATCATCTAAGCCTGCCATTTCTTGGACAAGATTTACTTGCTCAAAGGTATTTCTTATACCTAGCGTATTTGGAAGAAGTGATGCACTTTTGCCATTCCCACGAATTGTAACACCATAAACGTAGTAATCTAGATGAATAAATGGAACTTCTTCTCTATGTGTTACAACATAAACAGATATTTTACAAGAAAGTAGTTCGCTAAAGGTTAGCTTTGGAAATCGCTTGTCCTTAAAGGCAGCATCAAAGGTTGCCTTTATTATTTCAGATTTTAAGTTTTGTGTTTGAGGGATTACATTTCCAGCGTACCCTCTTAAAGCACCATCTAAGGAAAGCGATACAAAAACACCAAGCTTTGAATTACTAACGCCACTAGTTTCTATAATTTCAGGCTTTGGAAGATTTCCATACTTGAAGTAATATATTAAAGATTTCCTTGAGAGGGTTGTGTATGGGTTTTTATATAGTAGATTATTTAAATGATTTTCTTTTGCTATTTCCAAAAAATAATCTAAGAGACCAAAGCAAGTACCTGGAGTAAATCGTATAAGAATATGTGAGGTATTAAAGGGAGATTCATAGCTATAAATATCTGCCTTAGCATCAAGGGTATTCATTAGTCCAAGTAAAATTGCTAAGGGTTTGTAGGAACATTTACTGGCTTGCACAAGGCTTTCATTTATAGAAAGAGCTTTTACCATATCACCTTTATTTAAATCATTTATAAGGGTTTTATCAAATAAAAGACTTGATTTATCTAAAATTGATTTATTTCCTATATAGGACAGGTTCATTGAAGAAATTACCACTACATTTTTAGATGATTTTAATATAGCATCTTTAATTGCATTTCCAAACCGTATATGATCTATTTTTGATAGTAGACTATATGTTATATATACAAGCTTTGTATTTTTCTTATTTTTGTGAAAATATAGAGGAATACAAGCACTAGAAGGTAAGTTTAATGATAAGTCATGTTGCGCATTAGTTTCTGTATTTATAGGTGTTGTTAAAATACTGTATTCTTTTGAGGTTTCTATAATAGATTTAGTTAAATCTAAATCAACTTCATACTTTACAGAGAGTGTGGAAAGATTAAATTCTTCTAAGCTTCCTGATATAAAGGTTTCAGAATAAATTAAAAAAGTATCCGGAAGAATATTTTCATGGGAAGATATAAGAATTATTGTATCAGGATTAATTTCATCAATTTCATCAAAGGCTTTCTTAAATGCATTTAAGGTTTGAGGAAGCTTTCTTTTTGAATTGAAAGAAATTTCAGGGATTACATCTGAAGGATGTGGCATTAAAAAGTAATTAATCAAAATGTGTCCTCCTTTTAAAGATTAATATATTACATATAGTATTCTAATATTAAAAATAGTTATCTAAATTTTAGAGAGAGAATAAATATAAAGAGAACCTTAATTTTTTTGTATGAATATGCTTTTATGAAATATTATAGTATAATTAAAACAAAATGAATAAAAAGGTGAGAAATAATGGATTTACTAAAGAAGAAAAAACTGATTACAGGACTTAAAGTTTTGTTTGGAGTTATTATTGTAATTCTTTTAATTTTAGGAATTAAAGGATTTATGGGGAATTTTAGTATAAGAATTTTAGAAAAAGGTCTTCATGGAATGTCATATGGAAGTCTAGCATTTTTAGTTATTTTAGGTCTTATCGCATTTTCTCCTATGTGTCTTTATGATTATTTTATAAAGAAGAAATTAAACTTTGATATAAAAAACAGAAAGATATTTAAATATGGATTTATAATCAATGCAATAACTATTGTTGCAGGGGTTGGAGATGCAGCAGGAATAAGTCTTAGAACTTATTTCTATAAGGAGGAAAAGGTTGATAAAAAGACACTTTTAACTGAGATAACTAAGGTATCACTTTTAAATCCTTCTGGATTATCAATTCTGTCAATCTTATATTTAATTTTTTATGTAAGACCAAACAATTTCTTTACTATTGGAAATTTATGTGCTTTTATAATAGCTTTATATATTCCTGGAATAATAATATATAGTTACTATAAAAACAAGAAAAATAATGCTTTTGAAGAAGGAAAATATTTATTTTCTATAGTATTTTCATCATTCTTAGATTGGGCTCTTTCAATTGGATTATTTTTTGCAATCACTACAGTTTTACATACCCATTTAAGCTTTATAGCATTGTTCCCTATATTTGTAATATCAATGCTTTTAGGAATGGTTAGTATGCTTCCAGGGGCTATTGGAGCCTTTGATTTAACCATGATAGTTGGATTGAGTACAGCAGGTATTCCAAAGGAAATTGCATTATTTGCCGTATTTTTATATAGGCTTACTTATTACTTAATACCATTATTAATATCTTTAATTTTATTTTTACATGAGTTTTATATAAGAAGTAGTAAAAATACAAGAGAGATATTCTCAAGCGTTTATACTGGTGTAGGATTTATAGCCCTTAGAGTTCTAGTGCTTTTATCAGGGGTATCACTTCTCTTAAGTAATGCAATACCAAGCTTAGTATATAAAATTAAAGAACTTAGATTCTTAAGTTTAAACACTGAAATGCATTTTTCAAAAACATTGGTTATAATAGTAGGATTTTTACTTATAGTAATGGGATTTTTAATAAAAACAAAGGCAAAAAGTATTTATTATTTAACTATAATATTCTTAATAGTAGGAACAATACTTACAGTATTAAAATCCTTTAATCTTATAGCAGTTGTATATCTTTTAATTGTATTTGTCTGTGTAATTTTAAGTAGAAAGGCATTTACTAGGAAAAGCTTTAAAATAAGTGTTGAGGATATGATTGTGTGTATAGCACTTTTAGTTATTTTATGGGGAGTATATCTTATTGGAGTTTACTTAAATTATCCATATAAGCTATATAAACTACCATTTATATTTAAAAGCTTAAATAAAGATTATAGAGCACTTATAGGAACCAGTAGCTTAGGACTTTTAATTTCAATCGTATCTCTTGTAGTTATGCATTTTATAGGAAAATATAAAAATAAAATGCCTGATATGACTTTAGATAAAGTTGAAGATAAGGTAAAAGAAACATTAGAAAAGTATAATGGAACTTCACTTACTCATTTAGTTTATTTAAGAGATAAATATGTTTTTGTATCAGAAAAATATGAAGGTTTTATACAGTACGCTAAAATGTCTAATAAAGTCTTTGTGCTTGGAAATCCAGTAGGAAATATGGATACTATGAGAGAGTTTATAGAGGAGTTTTATGACTTTGTAGACCTCTATGGATATACTCCAATATTCTTTGAAGTTAGCAGTGAAATGCTTGGTATCTTACATGAATTTGGATATGGATATATGAAAACTGGTGAAGCAGCAATTGTAGATTTAAGTAAATTTACGATTGCAGGACAAAAAATGCAAAAGGTAAGAACTTGTTGTAATAAGATAACAAAATCAGGTTACACATATGAAGTTGTAGAAAAGGTTGATGAGAGGACTTTAGATAAAATGCAGGATATTTCAGACCTTTGGTTAAATGGAAGAAATGAAATGGGTTATTCTATGGGATTCTTTGATAGAGCCTATATAAAAACAGGGCCAGTTCTTTTAGTAAGAAATGAAGAAGGCGAGTTAAAAGCTTTTCTAACACTTATGCAAACCTATGGGGAAAATAAGAAATTATGCTCAGATTTAATGAGACACACAAATGATAATCCAAGGGGAGTTATGGATTATACCTTTGTAAAAGCAATGGAATGGGCTAAGGAAAATGGTTATGAAGAATTTGATATGGGTGTTGCACCACTTTCAAATGTTGGAACATCAAAATATTCTTTTTTAACAGAAAAGATAGCATATCAAATGTATTTATTTGGAGAGAGAGTTTACTCTTTTGAAGGATTAAAAAAATATAAAGCAAAATATGCTCATAACTGGGAGCCAAAATTCCTAGCATATAAAAATAAGCTAGAACTACCACTTACAACATTACAAGCAAATTTAATAGTAGAAAAAGCAGAAAAAAGAAGAGAGGAAATGAAGTAAAGATGGGATTATTTAGTAGAAAAGAAGATATTATATGCAAATGCAAAAAGGTTACTAAGGATGAAATAGTAGAAGCTATAAAAGGTGGATGTGACACTTTTTTAAAAGTAGCTGAAAAGACAGGTGCTGGAACAGGGCACTGTAAGGGAAGACGTTGTCAAGAATTAATAGAAGAATTAATCTTTCAAAATAAATAAGAAAAGAAGAGGTGATTTGTAATGAGCATACTTCAAATGATAATGTGGTTACCTGTAATAGTTGCAGCATTTATTCCATGTGCAGCATTAGTTTCATTAATTATAAATGGAGCAAAAGGGCATAAGTAATATTAAGTAAATAGTTAAAAAGATGTAGGTTATTAAATCTACATCTTTTTTGCGTGAGTGAATACTATTTATGTATATATAGAAATTAATTAATAGTTTTCTATCAGATGCTATATTTAATAAATCTTCCAAAAAAGAGATTTGTTAATAGAAATATAATAAAATTAAAATATTTTTCAAAAAACCTTTCAAAAAGTCGAAAATATGTATATAATGTGAATAAAGACACAAAAAATACAAAATTTAAACGTACGAAAGAGGTAAGAGAATGAACAATAAAAAAATACATAAGATTATAATCGCAGCAGGGTTGGCAGTAACAACTATAGGGGGAAACGCTTTAACAGCATTTGCAGATGGAACTGAAAATAAAGAAAATATAAAAATAGAACAAGCACAAGCGGTTGAATATGCAAAAGTTAGTATAAAGGTTAAAAATGAATACACAGGAAAACTTATGAAAGATACTGTTGTAAATGTAAATGGAATAAATTTAAAAACAAATGATAAAGGAATAATAGAAGAAATTCCAATGCAAGCAGGGCATTATAATCCAATTACAGTAAGTAAAGAAGGATTTGAGAAAGTAACTTTAAAAACTACAATATTTGAAGCAAATAAAAATTATATGGAAATAGCAAACTTAGCACCTGAAACAGCAAGTCATGTTGTAACTTTTATAGATAGAGCAAATGGACAACCGGTAAAGAATACAAAAGTAGACATTGGTGGAACAGAAATGACTACAAATGAAATGGGTAAAATAACAATGACAGGGCTTTGGGGTGGAAACCAAAAGTTCAATGTGAAAGTAGATGGGTTCGATAGTACAACACTTGCTTTTAAAGCTGAGGTTGGAAAAGTAGGAGAAACTACACTTGAAGTAAATCCAATAGCAAAGTATGCAAGAGTTAGCATAAAGGTTAGAAATGCACGTACAGGAGAAATGATTAAAAACACTGAATTAGATGTAAATGGAGCAAAATTAAAGACAAATAATGATGGTGTTATAGAAGATATGCCAGTACAAGCAGGGTATGAAAATCCAATTACAGTAAGCAAAGATGGATTCCAAAGTACAACTTTAAAAACTACAATATTTGAAGCAAATAAAAATTATGAAGAAGAGATAAACTTATCACCAGAGATGGTTAAACATACTATAAAAATTGTAGATAGAGTAACAGGAAAACCAGTAGCAAATACAAATGTAACTGTTGGAGGAGTAAAGTTTACTACAGATGAAGATGGTAAATTAATTTTAGAGAAGCTTTGGGAAGGAAACCAAGAGTTTGAAGTTAAAGTAAATGGATATGATACTACAAATGTTTCGTTTAAAACTGAAATTGGAAAAGAAGGAGAAACTACATTAGAAGTAAATCCAGTAGCAAGATATGCAAGAGTTAGCATAAAGGTTAGAAATGCTCAAACTGGAGATTTAATGAAAAATACTGAGTTAAATGTAAATGGAATAAAATTAAAGACAAACAGTGATGGTGTCATAGAAGATATGCCAGTACAAGCAGGACATGAAAATCCAATTACAGTAGGAAAAGATGGATTCCAAAACACAACTTTAAAAACTACAATATTTGAAGCAGATAAAAATTATGAAGAAGAAATAAATCTAGCACCTGAAACTGCAAGTCATGTTGTAACTTTTATAAGCAGAGAAACAGGACAAGCTATAGCAAATACAAAGGTAAGTATTAGTGGAGTAGAAATGACTACAGATAGCGAAGGAAGAGTTACACTAGGAGGTCTTTGGGAAGGCGCACAAAGCTTTGAAGTTAAAATAGGTGGATTTGATACTGCTACATTAAAATTTAATGCTGATGCAGATAAAGAGGGACAATCAACAATTGAAATGGAAAGAGATAATAACTTTGTAGTCCTTCCAGGGGTTATAGAACCAACTAAGCCAGAAACAGAAAAACCAGATGTAGAAAAGCCAGTTACCCCAGAAACAGAAAAACCAGATGTAGAAAAACCAGTTATACCAGAAACGGAGAAGCCAAATGTAGAGAAGCCAGATGTAGAAAAACCAGTTGTTTCAGAAAAAGAAGAAGTAAAGAAAGAAACTACTTCAGAAAATAAAAAGCAAGATAAAATTAAAGAAATAAAAACTGAAGAAGTTAAAGAAACAAATTTAGAAAATCCAGATACAAGTGATAAAGGGATTATGACATTTGTAATGGGAATAGTTATGGGAGCAGTAGCTTTAGTAGCTATAAATGGAAAAAAACTTTTTAAAGTATTTAAAGGATAATTAAAAAGAGGTAATGCAAGAGAAAAAATTGCATTACCTTTTTCTTTATTTAAAAAGCATACGTGCTCCCTTTGAGTTTTCTTTTAAATTTATTTTGAGCGATTTATCTCTCAATTTATTGTATATTTCACTTATTTTAAATACAATAAAATGGATAAAAAAACTTTTTTAGTAAATTTTAAAACTATTTTAGAATTTAATACGAATACATAGATGAAGGGATGAAAGAGAAAAAATTAAAATGAGGGGGGATAGAGATTATAATACAGAGGTTAATAAAAAAAGTAAGAAATAAGAATGATAAAAATGCTGCTAGTAAGTTGATTGAGCTTTATTACAAAGATATTTATATTTATGTTTGTAAACAAACTCAAAATGAAGAACTGTCAAAAGATTTAACACAGGAGATATTTATATCTGTATTGAAATCTATCCATAGATTTGATGAAAAAAAGGCTTCCTTTAAGACATGGATATATAAGATAGCAAGTAACAAGATAATAGATATGTATAGAACAGCTTATTATAAATATGAAACAACTGTAGATGAGATTGAAGAAAGTGTAGAGCTTTATGAAAATAGTTTTGAAGACATATTTGAAATACAGGAAGATACAAAAGAAATATTAGAAAAATTAAATACTTTTAATGCAAGTATTCAACAAATAGTTAGGTTGAAAATATTTGGTGAAATGACATTTACTCAGATAGCATTGATTTTGGAGTTGCCAGAATCTACTGTGAAGACAAAATATTATGCTACCGTAAGAAAAATAAAAAAAATGATGGAGGAAAACAATGGATTTTGATAAAGAGCAATTTAAAATAGATATTCAAAATATAGATAAAGATGTACTAGATGTAATTGTAGAAAATGGAATAAAAAAAGAAAAATCTTTTATGGGGTATGTAATTGAAGCATTTAAAGAACTTGGATTTAAAAATATATTTCATGATAAGAATGAATTGATAATGCTTATGTTTAGTGCAATTATAATATTAATTTTTTCAGTTGATACAATTTCTATTGCAAATGAAATGGAGATGTATAAATTTACTTTTATTATTTCACCACTATTTTTTTTAGTAATGGGAGTTTTTTCTATATATAATGCTAAAGAAAAGAATGCATTCCATATAGAAATGGCATGTAAATATAATATATATGCATTAATTGCAATAAGAATGTTTTTCTTTAGTATAATGTGTAGTCTGATAAATACATTAGGAATACTTATTGCAGGAATGTATGGAGAGATTAATGTTTTTAGAGGAATTCTTTTATCTATAACTAGTTTATTTATATTTTCAACTATATGTATATATGGATTAATACATTTTAAGGTGAAAATCTTAAAATATCTATTTATTGGAACATGGATAGGAATTAATATGATTTTTAATAATGTAAATAATGGAGTATATGAAGAATTTATGATAAAAGGACCAATATATATTCATATAATTATCTCGATAGTTTGTGTAGGATTATATATAAAAAGTCTAAGTAAATTAATAAATGGTAGAAAAAGGGGAGAAAGAGATGCTAGTAGTAAATAATGTTACTAAAAAATATGGTGATTTTACAGCGCTTGAAGAAATAAATTTAGAGTTTAAAAATGGTATATATGCACTTTTAGCACCAAATGGAGCAGGGAAAACAACTTTAATTAAGATGTTAACAACACTTATATTTCCAACTAAAGGAGAAATTATTTATGAAGGAACTAATATAATTTCTTTAGATGAGGAATATAGAGATATTTTAGGATATTTACCACAGGAGGTTGGATATTATAAAAATTATACATTAAATAAATTTTTATTATATATAGCAGCTTTAAAAGGCATAAAAGAAGCTATGGCTAAAAAGAAAATAGAGGAACTTTTAAAATTGGTTTCTTTAGAAGAGGTTGCAAATAAAAAATTAAAGGAATTTTCAGGAGGAATGATACAAAGAGTTGGTATAGCACAAGCCTTATTAAATGATCCTAAAATACTTATTTTAGATGAGCCAACAGCTGGATTAGACCCAAAGGAAAGAGGAAGATTTAAAAATCTTTTAAGTGAATTATCTAGAGATAAAATTATAATCATATCAACACATATAGTATCAGATATTGAGTTTATTGCAAATGAGATAGTTATGATTAAAAATCACAAAGTATTGTATAAGGATACAATAGAAAATATATGCAAAACCATAGAGGGAAAAGTATTTGAAACTATTCAAGGTTTTACAGAAAATAATGAATTTAGAAAAAAACATTTAATTATATCTGAAAAGCAAGAAATGGGACAAGTGAAAATAAGATTTATAAGTGAAGAGAAGAAAAGTGAAGAGTGGATTGAAGTTTATCCTACAATTGAGGATGTATTCTTATATCAATATAGAGATAATCAAATAGGGTGCTAGTGGGATGAATATTAAAAAATATGAAATAAAAAAAGTGATAGCATCACCAATAATCATAAGCTTAATGGTTATATTTTTTATTTATAATGGTTGGGAGATATATACAAATTCTTATATAAATGAAGAATTAAAATTTTTAAATGAAAAAATAGACAGTTTTGGATACAGAGTGGATGAAGAATTAATTCAAGATTTAGAAAGACATTCAAAACAATATATAAAAGAAGCAAATAAAATTACTAAGAGAGAGTTAAATAAGGAGTATTCATCAGGAAAAGAATTTTTAGAAAGTAAAGAACTAGAGCGTATAAGGTATGGAAATAGTTTAACAGAGGACGAAACGAAGATAATAAATGAAGTAATAGGCACAGAAATTTATAAAGAGGTAGCAATAGAAAATATTAAAGCGATAGAAAAAATAGATATAATAGAAAGACTAGAAATAGATATAAAAAGCTATGGGCTAAGTGGGGAAGTAGCAAATATAGTAAGAAAAAATTATAAAGAATTAGTGCCACGATTTGAAGAACTAAAAAGTAATAAGGAGCATAAAAACTTATATTTTTTAGGAAGTCTACAAACACATAGCTTATTATTTAGAAAAATATTCAATAAGGTGATGGCAGAGATTATTATACTAATAGTTTTAAGTGGAGCACTTTTAATAAATTATGAAAGAGATAACAAAACAATGCTATTAGTTAATGTGACTAAACGTGGGAGAAACTTAATTAAGGACAAGTTATGTGTGTATAGTGTAGTATCTTTTGCAGTTACAGGGATTATGCTAGGATTAACGCTTTTGATGTATTTTTTAGTTTTCGATTATAGTGAAATTTGGAATATACCGATTAGCAGTGCTTTAAATTGGGAATTAAGACCTACTATAACGTGGTATAGCTTATCATTTAAAGAATACCTAATATCAAGTATAGTAGTTGTATTTTTAATCTCATTTATATTTTCAGCTATTACATTTATAATAGCTTCTATTTGTAAAAATAGTTATAGAACATTCTTTATATTTTTTATATTGTTTGGGGTGGCATTTTTAATGCCAAGCTGGATAAGCGAAGAATCAAAATTTTTAATATGGAGCCATTATAATGTTTTTATATTATCATTAAATCCACATATGTGGTTTAGAGAGGCAGGATTATTTCTTACTAAAGAACATTACGAAATCATTGTAATATTCACAAATATGATTGTTGTGGGAGTATTGAGTTGTATTTGTGTTAAAAGGTTTAAGAAAGAAAATATATAAAAGTGGGGATATTATGAGAGTTATAATTAATGAAATAAAAAAATTACTTAATGTTAAGAGTATTATTATAGTTGGAATAATGGGTTTTGTAATTTGGAATATATTTATAGGGCGACCTTATATAAATTATTTTCCAATTGGATTGCCTGAGGTAGCTCACTATAATATTAGTAGTGAAATGCTTGATAAGTATGGAACGGAAATAGATGAAGAAGAAATGAAGGATTTTATTAATGATACAAAAAAATTAGAAAAAGAAGGGGATGAATATTTACAAAAAAGAGATGATGCTAAAGCAGCAGGAGTTAAATCTTACTTAGATTTTTATAACAAGCATCAAAATGATTCTATAGAAGAAATAGATGAATTACATTCAAAAATTACATTTGAGGAAAATAATGAATTAATAAGTGAGCTAGATGAGAGACAGTACTTAATTGAAAGGTATTATGATAAAGAGGACTGGTTTGAGCTTAGAAGAACAGAAAAAAATAAAGAAAGAATAGATTGGGTTTTAGAAAATGATATTTCAAATTCAGTTTTAAGTATTGTAATAGTCAGAAATTATGATTGGATTATTTCAAATTTTTCTATACTTATTATAATCACAATAGCTTTTATAATATCAACTATATTTATAAAAGATAAAAAAAATAAAATGAATTATTATCAATATACAACTAAAATAGGAAGAAGATTAACACATAAAAAAATTATTGCAGCATTAGTAACGAGCTTTTTAGTAGTAACCATAGAGATAGGAATACTATTTTTCTTATATTCACAAAATGGAACATTAAAGTTTTGGGACTGCAGTATGAATGGAATATTTTCAGATTATACTTTATGGTTTAATTTAACATTTGGAGAATATATAATTCTTTCAATAATATTAATGTATCTACTAACATTTATAATAACAAGCATTACTTTGTTTGTAGGAAATAAGGCTAAAAGTTATATATCCTTAATAGGAATACAAATTCCAATAATGGCAGTTTTGATAGGTGGATTTAAATTATTTGGTCTATATGAAATGACAGTTGTTGGAGGGCCTAAATATTTTATACATGTATTATATATGGGTTTATTTATAATATCGTGTATATTAATAAGAAAAATAATTAAAACAGAAAAAACTAGAAATATTATTGAATAATAAATTATAAAGCAGTAAGAATAGAAATATCCTTACTGCTTTATAGATTATTTAAATAACATACGAGCTTCTTTTGAATTGAATTCTACTATTTTATAGAAGAAGTCACTTTGTGACATATCTCCTCTGATTAATTCATGTTCAATTTTTCCATCTCTTAAGAAGATAACTCTATGTCCATAACTTGCAATCATATTATCATGAGTAACCATTACGATTGTTTTTTTGTCATTTTCATTAAAGTCTTTTAGTATTGATAATACTTCATGAGAGTTTTTTGAGTCTAGGTTTCCTGTTGGTTCATCTGCAAAGATTAAGTTTGGTTCATTTACAAGTGCTCTTGCAATTGATATTCTTTGAACTTGTCCACCAGAACATTCTGATGGGAATTTTGTAAGAATATCTTCTATACCAACACGTTTTGCAATTGAAGTTGCAAGGGTTTTTACTTCTTCTACTGTTTTAGTTGAATTTAGTGTTAGTGGAATTGCTATATTTTCAAGTACTGTTAAGTTTGGTAGTACATTAAAGTTTTGAAATATGAATCCAAGCTCTTCTCCTCTAAATTTTTCAATATTAGAGTCAAATATTTTATTTATGTTAGTTCCATTAAAGAAAAGCTTTCCACTTGTTTTTGTATCAAGAGTTGACATTGTGTTTAAAAGTGTTGATTTTCCAGAACCAGAAGGTC
>NZ_JBOFRG010000291.1:0-1655 GCF_051650885.1 Clostridium sp. | reverse complement strand
GATAAAACCAATGCAAGCAATCTAATTGGAAGCTCCTTAGTTGTTACAGGAATATATAAAAGCAATAAATAGTTTGTCATAAATCCAGTTGCCTTTGTGATTTTTGTATTATAAGTAAAATTATAATAAATATAAAGGCTTACTAAAAATACACTTATACCACCCAAAACCACATTTAAAGAACCAATATAAGCCATCAGTCCTATGCAAACCTGTAAAATAGCAAAATAAAAAACATTCCTTAAAGCATTTACAGTATAATCATCATTAAAAAGAGTTACTGCAACTAGAAATGTTCCAAACCCTACAATCATATTTTCCTTTCCAAACAAAGAAAATATAAATGTGATTACAGTAAATACAATAATAATCATTATATTCTTTTTAATATTCTTCATAAAATTCCTCCTTAGTTAAGTCTTTTCATTATAACTTTTTTCATAAGAAAAAGCCACATAGACTCGTCTACATGACCTTATAGATTAAAATAATTCTTCATTTTTAAGAGTTAATTTAAATTCAGTTATATCTTTTATAAATTGCTTATATACATCTTTATTATTTTTATAATAATTAATCAAAACTTCTGTAGTTGGAACATCATAACCATGTGCAATATCATTTCTTAGTTTAATTGATAGTTTAAATCCCTCTACAAATTTACTACTTAAAAATTTATTTTCTACACACATATCTAATGATTGTCTAAAATAAAGCCTACTTACATCAATACTAAGTGTTCTAAGTACTATTGAAACATAGTCTTCCACTAATGATTGAAAGCTTGTAAATAAACTTCTAAATGATAATTCCATAGACCTTTTTATGACTGGTGCATCTTCATACTTTTCCGATACAAGCTCATTAAAAAATTGGTCTAGCTCATCTAAACATTTTTCACTTTTTATTATTGTTGTATTTAACCTTACTATATTAATTTTTTTCATACCTCTAACACCTACTGCATCATTTTTTTCCAAAATGGAAATTCTGTCTTTATCCAATAATTTAATTTATCTAAAAATTTTTGCTCTAATATATCATCCTTGCTAAACAATTGTCTATTTTCCATAACTATTTGCACCTGTATATATTCAGGTAACTTATTAATATCATTTAAATCAACTGGAATTCCTATCAGTTCTTCTAGCTCTAGGCTCATCTTTAAATAATCCTCATAAGAAAAATCTTTATTAGTTAAAATTGCAATATCTATATCACTATTTCTATTAAAATCTTCTGTATCAAATGAACCAAATATATCTGCCATTGAAATTTCACTTTTTTGAAATAAATATTCCTTTATCTTCTCTATTATATCCTTATTATCCAAACAAACTGCATGACTATCTTTAAACACAACTTCAGAGCCCCCTTCTTAACATATATTTTTATTATATCCAAAACTCTAAAATTTAACAAATAAAAAGCCACATAGACTCGTCTACATGACCTTTTCTTCTCTAAATGCAAAAGTTAATTATTATACATAAAACTCCTGCAAATATTAATGCTATATTTATGTTATCAAAATTTACGCTACTTTTGTTTTTTCCATTCTTTTCTTCCATGCGTTTTATTTCTATGCTTGCATTGGTGATGTATTGAGAATTATTACTTCCAAGTCCTTGTATTCCAGCACCATTTGAGTTTCC
>NZ_JBOFRG010000290.1:0-29307 GCF_051650885.1 Clostridium sp. | reverse complement strand
TAGATTATGACTTTACAGTTGATCCAGTACTTGGAACAAAACTTTCTAGAACTATAATAAGTAATAATGCAGATACAAAAATAAATAATGCAACATTTAAAAATGGTGCAATCTCTAAAACAGTAGACAAATTATTTGCAGATTTAAATCAAGTATTAACTTATACAGTAACACTAACTAATACAGGAAACGTTACTGCTACAAATGTAGTTCTTTTAGATAATTTAGACCCAAGTCTTTTATTTAATAATAATTCGGTTATTATAGATGGACTTCCAACTGGGGGAGTTAATCCACTTCTTGGAATACCTTTATCTGATATAGCAGCAGGTCAAACTGTTGTTGTTGGATTTAAAGCAACTGTAATAAGTATTCCTGCAACTAACTCTATTCCAAATATAGCAACAGTAGATTACAAATATTCAGTTTCAGCTCTAGACGACACCATAGGAAGTGATTCTTCAAGCGAAATATTCTCTGTTATAAGTAGAGCAATAATTTCTAATGATGATGGAAGTCTTGTAAAAACTTCTGTTTCAAACTACGCTGATGTTGGTGATGTTGTAACTTATAGTATTATTATGGATAACACTGGAAATTCAATAGCATCATCAATGTTTATTATAGATACAGTTCCAAATGGAATGACATTTATTCCAGGAACATTTAAGATAAATGGTATTGCCTTCCCAGACTACGATCCTAATGTAGGTTGTGATATAGGTAATTTAAGTCCAACAGGTGGAAAAGTTGTAACTTTTGATGTTACTGTAGATACAATTCCAGTAAATCCAGTAGAGAACGTAGCATCTCTTTCTTATAAATATACTGTTGATCCTGCAAATCCTAATGGTGCTGGTACAACAAATCTAACAAATATTTTCCCTATAACAGTAAATCATGGACTTATAAGTCCAATGGCAAAAGGTAGCGACGTTAATTTTGCTAAAAAAGGAAATACAATAAACTATACAATAACTATTCCTAATGCAGGAAATGTAGATATCACAAATGTTATCTTAAAAGATACTATTCCATTTGGAACAAGCTTAGTTCCAAACTCTCTTTTAGTAAGTGGAGTTTTAACACCTGGAAATATTCAAACTGGTATAAACATTGGAACAATTGGAGTAGGAGCCTTTAAAACAGTTTCATTTACTTTAAAAGTAGATACTATTCCAGATAGCAGAATTGTTGAAAATCAAGCAGTTGCAACATTTAATTACACTGCTGATCCATCTATGCCAAATGGAAAAACAGGTGGCGCTGTAACAAATGTAATTCAAACTGATATAAATCAAGCAATAATAGACCCTGCAAAAGGTGATTTAATTAAATTAACAAGCAAAAAATATGCTTTAGTTGGAGATACTGTAACTTATACAGTAGTAGTTAGAAACAGTGGTAATGTTACTGCTGATACTGTTGAAGTTCGTGATGTTTTAGCTTTATCAACTTCATTTATTCCTGGAACTGTTAAAGTTAATAATGTACCTAAAGCTAGTGAAAATCCTAATACTGGAATAAATGCTGGAAGTCTTGGGGTTGATGGGGTTACAACAGTAACTTTTGATGTTAAGGTAAATACTATCCCAACAGGTGGAGTTTTCCAAAATGAGGCTGATGTTGATTACACTTATATTCTTGACCCTATAAATGGAATAAACTCAAGAGATACAGCAACAACAGCACCAATTAATGTATATGTAAATCAAGCCGGAGTTATTGCTAGTGATGGAAGCTTTAAAATAACTGTTGATAAAGCTTTTGCAGAAATTGGAGAGGTTATCGAATATACAATTACTTTAAATAACTATGGAAATGCTGATATTTATGATGCTTTAGTATTAAGCACTATACCAGATGGTACAAGCTTAGTTCCAAACTCAGTTAAAGTAAATAATGTAGTCGTTGCTGCAAATCCTATGTCAAGTATAGATGTTGGAACTATTCCTAAAGGAACTACTACTACTATTAAATATAAAGTTTTAGTAGATACCCTACCTTTAGTAAATCCATTATTAAATAGTGCAACTGCAGAATATGTATTTACTTTAAATCCATCAAATCCAAAGAGTGAATATAGAGCTCAAAATACAGGAACAGTAAAAACAACAGTTAATCAAGCTATTGTTGGAGTTGTTAAAAGTGTAGATAAGCCTTATGTGAAAATTGGCGATATTGCAAAATATAGCTTTGTATTAAAAAATACTGGAAATGTTGATGCAAATTCAGTTACAATTTACGATACTATTCCAACAGGAACAATCTTTGTAGGAAATACAGTTAAAGTAAATGGAGTTGTTAAAACTGGAGTTAGTCCAAATACAGGAATTATAATTCCTAAAATAGCAGCAGGTGGAACTAGTAATGTGGAATTCCAAGTTCAAATTCAAGGCTTCCCAAATGGTGGAACTACAATACCAAATGCTTCAACTACAGAATACAATTATATCGTAGATCCAAGCAATCCAAATGGAGTTATTAAAAATACTCAATCAAACAATGTAGATATGGTAGTTAGAGATCCTGATATAAAAGCAAATAATAATACCTTCATTAAGTCCGTAAATAAAGATTATGCTGTTGTTGATGAAACTGTAACCTATACTTTAGTAATAAAGAATATGGGAAATGCAAGAGCAACAAATATTTTAGTTACAGACACTATTCCAACTTACACTAGTTTTGTTCAAGATAGTGTATATATAAATGGAATTCAATCACTTGGAACTAACCCAAGTCAAGGTATTTCAATTGCAACAATAGACCCTGGTGAAATCTTAACTATAACTTTTGATGTTCTAGTTAACTCTATTCCACCAAGCAATTCTATCCCTAACTCTGCAAAACTTAAATATAACTTTACAGTAAATCCAAGTAATATCGATCAAGAATCAGTTACAATTTCTAGTAATGCTGTTTCAACTAATATTAGAGAGGCAAACATTTCAGTAATAAAAGGTGGATTAAGTAAAACTGTTAATAAAGCTTTTGCTGATTTACAAGAAGTTATAGATTATACAATTTCAATGACAAACCTTGGAAATGTTACTGCAGAAAATGTTACTTTATTTGATACTATTCCAACTGGTGCAACTCTTGTACCAAACTCTGTTAAGTTAAATGGAAGCGTAGTTAATCTAAATCCTACAAGTGGTATTTTAGTTGGAAACTTACTTCCAAATGAAAATGCTATAGTAGAGTTTTCAGTAGAAGTAGGTACACTTCCACAACCTAATCCAATAAACAATGTAGGTATGGTTAGTTATAGTTATAGAGCAACAGATACTTCAACAGCTCCTGTATCAAGAACTTCATTTACTCAAACAGTTTCAACAAAAATAAATTCTGCAATAGTAACTTTAAATTTAGATGTAGATAAACCACAAACTATTATTGGTGATACTTTAGAATATACAGCTAAAATTAAAAATGAAGGAAATGCAACTGCCTCTGATGTAATTTTCTATGGAACTATTCCTGAAGGAACTACTTTAATTCCAACTACTGCATCATTTAAAATAGTTTTAGAAAGTGGCGAAGTTTTAAATAACGCTGTAGACTCTCAAGGCATAAGTACAAGAACAACTGTAAATGGTAATCCTGCAAATGGTGATCCTATCAATGGTGTTATTATTGGGCAATTACCACCAGGTGCTCAAGTTATTGTTGTTTATGATGTTTTAGTAGTTTCAATTCCAAGTAGTCAAAAGTTTTTAGGTGGAGGAACTGTAACTTTCGCATATACAGTAAATCCAAGTACACCTAATGGCTCTAGCGGTTCAACTAATGCACAAATTCCGCCAGTAACTACAATAAGTGACCCTCAAATTACAGTTGCTAATGGTAGTTTAACTAAATATGTAGATAAAAACTATGCTAAAGTAACAGATACTTTAAATTATTCAATTGTTCTTTCTAATCCTGGAAATGTGGCTGCTGATAATGTTGTAATTAAAGATACTCTTCCACAAGGAACATTATTAGTTCAAGATAGTATAACAGTTAATGGAGTTCCTCAGGTTGGATTAACAAATTTAAGTAATTTAAATATTGGAACTATTGATATTGGAAATACTGTTACTGTAACCTTTGAAGTTGTAGTAGTTATGATTCCATGGGATAATCCAATTCCAAACTCTGCATATGTAACCTATGACTTTAATGCTGGTGTAAATAGCAGACAAATAAATACAAATGAAGTATTAACACAGGTTAATTTTGCAGATATTTCAACTATAACAGGCGGAATATTAAAATCTGTAGATAAAGCTTATGGAAAAATTGGTGAAGAAGTAACTTATAGTATTGATATAGTTAATAATGGTAATGTTGATGCTAGTAACGTTATGGTTATTGATACTCTTCCTGATGGCTTAGAATTTATAGCTAATTCTGTAATTATAAATTCAGTTGCAAAACCTGGTGCTAGTCCTGATGCTGGAATATGGCTTGGTGTTGTAAATCCTGCTGAAAATATAAATATTAAGTTTAAGGGTAAAATAATTAAAATTCCAACAGTAAATCCAATGAGTAATGATGCTCTTATAAATTATGATTATACAATTGACCCTAATTTATTAAATGGAGAAGCTGTATGGAATAAATCAAATTCTGTTAAAACAAAAGTTAATGATGTAACCTTCAGTCCTGATGATGGTAGTTTCATTAAAATTGTTGATAAACCTGTTTCAGATATAAATTCAAATATAAATTACACTATTGTTGTTAAAAATACTGGAAATGTTTCTGCTTTAGGTGCTGTTGTTAAAGACGTAGTTAGTACAGATACACCAGTTGTTCCAGGTAGTTTAATGGTTAACGGCGTTAGTATTTTAAATGGTGATTTAACTACTGGTTTAAATATTGGAAATGTTAATATTGGAAAAACTGTAACTATTCAATTTACTGTAATGGCAACATCACTTCCAACAACTAATCCAGTTTTAAATAAAGCAACTATTGATTATCTATTTGTTAAGGACCCATTAAATGAACCAAATGGTGAAACTGCTACAGGTACAACAAATGAAACAAATATCCAAATTAAAACTGCTGGACCATTATTTAGTGGAGTTGGTGGATTCTATAAGGAATTCAGCAAAGATTATGCAAAACTTGGTGATTGTGTAGTTTGTAAGTTTGAAATTCCTAACAATGGTAATATCCCAATGAAGAATGTTGTATTAATAGATACAATTTCACCTTATTTACAATTTACTACAGGAAGCATCTATATAGATGGTATTAATAATACAACTAATAATCCAAATACAGGTATTGTAATTGGAGATATTGAACCAGGTGAAGTAAAAGAAGTATTATTTAAAACAACTGTTACAAGTATTCCAATGAATAATCCTATTGAAAATGTAGGAACTATAAACTACAATTACTCAATTGATGGAGCTAGAGTTACAACTCAAGCTAGCTTAATGAGTAACTATGATTATCTAAATATTTTACAAGCTATTCTAGCTCCAAACTTCAAAAAAGAAGTAGATAAAACCTATGCGGAGCTTGGTGATATCTTAACTTATAAGATTACTGTTGTAAACACTGGAAATACAGATGCTCTTAATGTTAAGATAACGGATTTACTTCCACCAGAAGTTGAACTTGTTGCAAATAGTGTTGAAATAAATTGTGTTGAAACTTCAGATGCTGACGTTGAAAGTGGTATTATCTTTAGTGACTTACCACCAGATATGATAAAAATAATTACTTTTAAAGTTAAGGTAGTTAAAATTCCAATGGATGGAATGATAGATAATAAAGCTTGTATAAATTATAGCTATATTGTAGATCCAAATGAACAACCAATTGTTGAAGATGCATGCACAGAATATGTTCAAACTTCTGTAAAATCAGGAGACTTAACTTGTACTAAAGAAAGTAATGTTGCATATGGAACTTTAGGTACTGAAGTAACTTATAAAATCACATTAGAGAATATAGGAAATACTCAATCGGAGAAAGTATTCTTAAAGGATATTCTTCCAAGTGAATTAACTGTAAAACCTGGAAGTCTTAAACGTGATGGTAATAGTATTCCTGGAAATATTTTAAATGGAATAAATCTTGGAACTATTAATGCAAGTTCTATTGTTAACATTGAATTTGTTGGAGTTGTAAACAGTGTTCCTAAAGTAAATCCTATTAATAATAAAGCAAATGTTAGTTATGAAGTTACGTTGAGTCCTACAAGTGCACCAATCAAAAAGAATCTAGATACTAATACTGTTCCATTAACTATTAAAAATGGTGTTTTAGTATTAACTAAAGGTTCATCTGTATTTAAGGCTATTGTTGGCGATACAATTGATTATCAAATAGTTGCTAAAAATACTGGAAATACTCCTATCATAAATGTTAATATTACTGATTTATTACCACCAGAATTAGAATTTGTAGCAAATTCATTAACTGTAAATGGTGTGTCAAAAGCTGTTACTGATTTAAAATCTGGATATCAAATAAATAGTATAGGTGTAGGTGAAGTGGTAACATTAACTTATAAGGCAGTAATAAAAGGAACAAATGACTTAGGAATTGTAGAAAATACTGCTAAGGGTTCTTATGTATTTGTTATTGGTGAAACACCTGTAAATTCACCTATTCCTCCATCATCAAATGCAATGGCTTCAGGTGAAGCAATTAGTAATACTGTTAAAATAACAGTAGAAGAAATTTCACAATTAATGAGCAAGACTGCAAATAAGAGTGAAGTTGCAATTGGTGGAGTTATTGGATATACAGTAAGTGTTGAAAATACTGGAACTATCGATATGCTTAATGTAACTTTAATGGATTCAATTCCAGTTGGAACAAGTCTAATTCCTAGTAGTTTTAAGGTTAATGGAATAAGTAAACTATGGCCAATCGTTGGAAATATTTTAGTTGGTGAAGTTGCTCAAATTTACTATGAAGTTAAGGTAAACTCATATATTGAAAATATTATAGAAAATAGAGCTTCTATAAAGTTTAATTATAGATTAAATCCAACTGATTCTCTTAAAGTTGGATATAGCTCAGAAGTAATTTCTTATGTAACTTTAATTTCACCAAACTTTACTCAATTAAGCTTTGATGGTAACTTTACTCTTCCTTGTAACAAAGACGATATATTATCTGTAACAGAGGTTAATGCTGAAGTTGAAATTATAAGTAGTGATGTTATTTCCACACCTTCTGGTATTTCTGAAAGTAACTTTACTTTAACAGGAAATAAACTTGTTGTAACAGCTATAGCTAAAATTGTAGTTGAATATATTTCAAATACTCCAACTAAAACATTAGGAACAGTAGCTTATGAAAAACTATTTACTAGATATATAGTTCTTCCTGATTCATATACTTTAGTTCCTGATATAGAGGTAAATTCAATCATTGAAGACCTTTATGCAGTTGAAGTTGGAAGTCGTGAAATCTTCTTCAATTTAACAATATTCTTATACGCTGGTTTATAAAATAAAATAAAAATAAGGCATTTAATAAATTTAGGTGCCTTATTTTTATGCTCTAAAATAGAATATATATTGTACATTTATTTAAATTGCATATAAAATATATGCTTAAAAAATAATAGCCAATTTTAATAAAAACCATAAATTAATTATAGTAGTAATTTCAAGGAGGATAATTAAATGACATCCTTTAAAATAGAAAATTTTAATGGAAATGAAAATATACAAATTACACTATCTTCTACTAAAAATATTATTGATATAGGGGAGGTAGTAACTTTTTCTATAGCCTTAAAAAATTTAGCCCCTGCAATTATTGAAGATATTTTTGTATCTTTAAATCTTGAAAATGGATTTATCTTAAAAGAGGAAACATTAAGGTTAAATAATTTATCTATAACAGGACATGTTTTAGATGGAATACCAGTAGGTAATTTAGCTTATTTAGAAGAAAAAATAATTTCATTTGATTTACTTGTTTCTAATATTCCAAGTATCAATCCAATTAAGAGTGTTGCATCTGTAAACTTTAAGCTTTTAGGAGAAAGTAATTATAAAACTAGTAATATCTTAGAAACACAAGTTGGAAAAGTAATTGGTAATGCTTTAATCATAAAAGAAGTTGATAAAAGTGTTGCTATTGTAGAGGACATTTTAAGTTATACAATTAAAATTAAAAATATTAGTGAAATTCCTTTAACAAGTGGTGTTTTTATAGATGATTTGTCACCTTCTTTTAGCTTTATTTATGATAGCCTTATTATAGATGGAACTAAAACTATTAATGGAAATCCTATAAAAGGACTTTCTATAAAGGATTTAGCACCTGGTGAAGAAACTGTTATTTCATACAAGGTTTATGTGAACTCTGTACCAGAGGTTGGATATTCTTTAAATAACTCTAAATTCTCATTTAATTATAATATTCAATCATTTAGTCTTTCAAATTATAGTGTAAGTAATGATGTTTACACAAAAGTAGTTCCATTAGCTTTAAATTCTGCTTCATTACTTTTAGAAAAATATATTGATACCATAGGCGCTGTAGTTTCTGAAACTGTAACCTATACAATTAATACATCTAATACTGGAAGTATTTTAGCAAGTTCAGTAAGTTTAAAAGACATTTTACCAGATGGCTTAACATTTGTTCAAGGCTCTGTAACTATAGATGGAGTTCCATCACAGGAAAGTCCTTTGACAGGAATAAATTTAAACAATTTAGCTAAAGGACAGTCTAAAGAAGTTAAATTTAAAGCAGTAGTAAATGTACTTCCAAACATTAATCCAGCTCAAAATAAAGCTATTGCAACTTATACCTATATATCTGATCCTTTAAGTCCACCAGTATCTGGATCTTCAGAGTCAAATATTGTATCTACTAAAATAGCTCCAACAAATTTAATTACTGTTGGAACAAAAACTGTAGATAAACCTTTTTCTAATGTAGGTGATACTTTAACTTATACACTAGGAACAACTAACAATAGTACTATTGTATTAAATAATGTTGTTTTAATAGATACAGTTCCAGATGGAATAAATTTTATTCCAGGTTCTGTAACTGTAAATGGAGTTGCAAATCTTACTGCAAACCCTGAAAATGGGGTTCAAGTTGGAAATGTAAATCCTGGTGACTCGGTATTAGTTTTATTTAAGGCAGTTGTTACAAGCATTGTAAATACAGGCGCTGTATTAAAAAATACTGGGACTATTTCTTACTCATTCTTACCAGATGCAGGGGGAGAATTTAGATACCGTTCTATAGTAACTAATGAAGTTTCAACAACTATAAATACAGCAATAATTTCTGGCTCAGGCTTTGTAAAAAGTGTTGATAAAACAGGAGCAGAAGTTGGGGATATTTTAACTTATACGATACGACTTTTGAATAGTGGAAATGTAGATGCAACTAATGTTTTAATAAAAGATACCCTTCAAGCAGGTACAAGCTTTATTCCTGGTTCTGTCTTTATAAATGGCACACCTAATAGTATTTATAATCCTCAAACTGGTATCAATGTTGGCACTCTTATTCCAAATGTGGAAAGCGTAGTTTCATTTAAAGTTCATATAGATTTTATTCCAGAAGTTAATCCATTAAAAAATATTGCTAATTTAACTTATGAATATAAGCAAAATCCAACTAGTACACAAGTGATAAAGGGAGCATCTACTTCAAATGAAACATCAACAAGTATAGTATCTACTCCTATAAGCCCAGGTATAAATGGATTTTATAAAAGAGCTAATTTAGAAAATGCAACTATTGGTGATGTTATTATCTTTACTTTAACTGCTAAAAATAGTTCAAGCGTAGTTGCTAAAAATGTAATTGCAAAAGATATCTTAGATTCTTCATTATCTTTTGAAAATAACAGTGTTACAATAGATGGCTCTTTAGTTCTTAATGGAGATATAAGACAAGGAATTGCCCTTGGTGATATAAAGCCACTTGAAGCAAAAATTGTTGAATTTAAAGCAAAGGTAATTAGTATTCCAAGTTCAAATCCTATACAAAATACTGGAACTTTAAGCTATGCATATAGTGCAGGAATAGATGGAATAAATAAATCTGTTAATATTACTTCCGCTCCAACCTTTACTCGAATAAATTATGCAAATATTTCAAATGAAGATAGTAGCTTAATTAAGAGCGTTGATAAAAATTATGTAAGCAAGGATGAAACCTTAACTTATACAGTATTCTTGAAGAATACTGGAAATGTAAGTGCAAATAATATTGTTTTTTATGATACAATTCCTGAAAATACACAATTTATAGATGGGACTGTTTATGTAGCTGGTATAAATTATCCATTATATAATCCAGATGCATCCTTTAATATAGGTAATTTAGCTCCAAATGAGCAAAAAACTATAACCTTTAAAGTGAAGGTTACAACAGTTCCAAATAGCACTTTAATAACTAACGACTGTAAAGTTAGATATAACTTTACTGTAAATCCTAATGAGCCTGATGGAAGAACAAAAGAAAGTATGAGTAATGAAGTAACTACTAAGGTTAATATTGCAATTATTGATACTGAGCTTGACAATAGCCTAGAAAAATTTACAGATTTAGAATTTGGAATAAGAGGAGACACAATAACCTATACAATTTTATTAAAGAATGTTGGAAATGTAGATGCCTTAAATGTTGTATTTAAAGATACAGTTCCAAATGGAACAAGCTTTATTCAAAATACTGTTACAATAAATGATATTCAACAAGCCGGTGTAAGTCCAAATAGTGGAATAGCTGTTGGAAGAATAAAGCCTTTTGAATCTAAATTAGTTAAATTTAAAGTTAAAGTAATTGATTTCCCAAATCCAAATCCTATTCAAAATAGTGGAACAGTTTTCTATGATTATGTAGTAAATGATGAAACTGGCTTAAAAAATTCTGTAGTTAACAATACAAATACGGTTACAACTAAAATAAATGAAGCTAGAATAAGCCTTGAGCATAATGATATCTTAAAAACAGTTGATAAAGATTTTGCAGGCTTAAATGAAATTTTAACTTATAGAATAAGTCTTAGAAACTCAGGAACAGTGGAGGCTATTAATACAAAGTTTATTGATAAGATACCTTTAGGCACAGAATTTGTTATAGATTCCTTTAGTATTGATGGAAAAATTATAAAAGGAGCAAATCCAGATACTGGAGTAAACATCGGAGCTATAAGAGTTTCTCAAATTTCTTATGTTGAGTTTAAGGTTAAAATAATAAGTCTTCCTGAAACTAATCAGATTGTTAATAAAGGTTCAGTTTCTTACGATTATGTAATTGATCCTATAAAAAATAAAACTGGGCAAGGTTCGTCAGATACAAATACTGTTATAACACGAGTTAGCCAAGCTATTGTTAGCTTTACTAAAGAAGGAAGTAAAAAGTTTGTTAAGATAGGGGATATTTACACTTACAAAATTATCTTAAGAAATGATGGTAATTCATCTGCAAATAATGTGAAAATAGTAGATACCTTACCAGATGGAGTTTCATTTGTAGAAAATTCACTTAAAATAAATGGAAATCCAACAACCGGCTCTATTGCAGATGGAGTTTCTATAGGAAATATAAATAAAAATTCAAGTGCAACTATAGAGTATAGTGTTAAGGTTACTAAAATTCCTAAAATAAATCCTATGCCAAATAAGGCCTATGTAACGTATAACTTTACTGTAAACCCTGAGACTGGTGAAGTTAAAACAGTTGAAGGCTTTACCAATGAAGTTTTAACAACTGTAAATACTGCAATAATTAAAAATGAAGATGGTGGCTTTGTTAAATCTACTGATAAAACAAGTGCTGAAATCGGTGAGACTATTTCATATAAAATTAAAATCACAAATACAGGAAATGTTTTAGCACAAAATGTATTTTTAACTGACCCAATTCCAAATGGCTCTGAATTTATAAATGGAAGTCTTTTTGTAAATGGAAAGCTTAGAAATGAAAATATTCAAAGTGGAATTTCTCTTGAAGATGTAAGTCCAAGTGAACAAATTTTAGTTGAATTTAAAGTTTTAGTTATAACTATTCCTACTAAAAATCCTTTGGAAAATTCAGGTAAAATAGATTATAACTATATAGTTAATCCTGAAACTTCTGAAAAAGTAATCGAAACATCAAATACAAATATAGTGAAAACAACTGTAAATTCACCGCTTTTAACTGTAACTAAAATACCAAATAAAGCTTATTCAACAGTAGGAGATATTTTAGAATATACAATTGTTGTAACTGTAAATGGAAATATCTCTGCAAATAATACTGTTGTATATGATACCTTACCTGAGGGAGTTTCCTTTATTTTAGGTAGTTTAAAAATTAATGGCGTTCTAGCACCAAATGAAAATATAGAAAAAGGCGTTTTAATTGGAAATATTCAACCATTAAAATCTATAACATTGACTTACAATGGAAAGGTAACTAAAGTTCCTAAGCTTAATCCATTAGTAAATGTAGCAGAAGCTCGATATACCTTCACTAAAGACCCGTCTAATCCAAATGAAGAAGAAAGAACTACTTTATCTAATGAAGCTAAAACCTTTATAAATGATGCAGATATTTCTTATGAAACATTAGGACTTATTAAATCTGTTGATAAATCTTATGTTGATGTGGGAGATACTTTAACTTATACAGTTACTCTTATAAATAAAGGAAATACTGATGCCAATTCAGTTGTTTTATTAGACACTCTTCCTTTATCACTTAAATTTGTAGAAGGTACTGTAATAATAAATGGAACTACAATGGCAAGTTTTAATCCAAACCTAGGTATACCAGTTGGAACTATAAAACCAAATGATAAAGTTGTTTTATCATTTACAGGAAGTGTGGTTTCTCTTCCAAACCCAAATGTAATTCAAAATGATAGTAAGGTTAGCTACAACTATACTATTGACCCATCAGTTCCAAATGGAGGCTTTAGAGAAAATATTTCAAATAAAGTTGTTACAGTTCTAAATCGCGCAATTATTTCAAATGTGGATGGTGGCTTTACTAAAGCTGAATCTATAAAAGCTGGAGATGTTGGAGACATTATTGACTATACAATAAAACTTAAAAATACTGGTAATATTCAAGCTGAAAATGTTGTATTTATCGATACTTTAGCTGATGGAATAGCTTATGTTGAAAATACTCTTTATGTAGATGGTGTATTGAAGCCAATGGATGACGTAACTAAAGGCTTAATATTATCAAATATTCCATCAGGAGAGACTAAAACTGTAACATTTAAAGTTAAAATAACAAAAATTCCACTTAAAAATCCAATTGATAACTTTGGAGAGGTTTCATACAAGTATTTAGTTGATCCAACTACAAGCAAGTATAATACTGCACTTAATAAAACAAATACTGTAAGCACAAATGTAAACAGAGCTGAAATTTCTTATAAAACAGATGGATTTGTTAAATTTGTAGACAAAGCTTATGCTGATGTAGGTGAAGTTTTAGTATATACAATAAGAGTTAAAAATACTGGAAATACAGAGGCTCTTGATGTTATATTTACTGATACGGTTCCTCCAAGCACGTCATTTGTAGTAGATTCTCTATCCTTAAATGGAGTTATCAAAGAAGGGGATAATCCAAGTAATGGAGTCTTTTTAGGAACTATTAAAGCTGGTGAAGGAATCACTGTATCTTTTAAAGTTTTAGCTAACAGTATTCCAGCTAACTTGTTAATTAAAAATGATGCGAAAGTAACTTATAGCTATATTGTTGATAAAGAAGCTCCTGTAAGAAAAGACTCTGTTAATATGACAAATGTAGTAACTACAAGTCTTCGTCATGGTGAAGTAAAAGTAACTAAGGTTGCATTAGATGAATATAGCACTTTAGGCGCTACTATTAGATATGAGCTTATTTTAGAAAATGTAGGGAATGTTGATGTTTTAAATGTAAATGCTTTAGATACAGTTCCAAATGGAACTATATTTATAGATAATAGTTTAAAAATTGATGGAATCTTTATTCCAGGAGAAAATCTTCAACGTGGTGTTCAAATAGGAACTATTAAAACTGGAGAAAAGAAAAAGTTAGAATTTAGTGTTCTTATAAATACAATTCCAAATGAGAATCCAATTAAAAATACTGCGAGTTCCACTTATAGTTATATTTTAGACCCAATTAATAATGTAACTATAACTAATACTAAGGTATCAAATGTTGTAGAAACTAAAGTTAATTTTGTAATTATAAATGCACTTGCAGGAAGCTTTAATAAAATTTCAAATAAAGATTATGCTGATATAGGTGAAAAAATAACTTATACCATAATTATGAAGAATAAGGGTAACACAAATGCAAGTAATATTGTGTTTACAGATACTGTGCCTGAAGGAACTGAATTTATAGTTGGAAGCCTTAAATTAAATGGTGAAATTATTAAAAATGGATATCCAAATAGTGGCATTGATGTAGGTTCGTTAGCTCCTATGCAAGAAGCACGAATAACTTTTGATGTAATAGTTACAACTATTCCTAAAAATAATCCTCTAATTAATAGAGGGGCTATAAATTACAGATTCACAAAAGACCCTAAGGTTCCACTTGGAGAATCAGGCTATGAATTAACAAATATAGTAACTACAACCGTTTCTCATGGAGAAATAACAAATGGTTCTAAGCCTACACCAGGAAGTGAGCCTGTTGGTGGCTTTACTAAAAAAGCAAATAAAGAATATGCACGACTAAATGAAGAAATAATCTATTCATTTGATATAGTTAATACTGGTAATGTTCCTGTTACAAATGTAATTTTAACTGATTTAATTGGTCAAGAGCTTAAATTTGTACAAGGCTCTGTACAAATAAATGGAATACTTTATGAAAATGAAGATCCTAATAAAGGAATAACTATATCTGAAATTGGTATAAATCAAAAAGTAACTGTTAGCTTAAAAGCACTTGTTGTTTCACTTCCAAAAGACAATGTAGTTAAAAATCAAGGTTCTCTTGAATATAGTTACAAAGTTGATCCAAATAAACCAGCAGTTATAAAGAAAGCTACAAGTAATGAAGAGATTGTAAATATAAATACAGCCATAATAAGCTATGCTGATCTTGGGTTTGTAAAACAAGTTGATAAATCTTATGCAAAATTAAATGATATCTTAAATTATAGAATTGTTCTTAAAAATACTGGAAATGTTGATGCTGAAAATGTAATTTTCAAAGATATGATTCCTATGGGTACAGTATTTATTAAAGATTCAGTAAAAATAAATAATGAAAATAAATTTGACCTATATCCTCAAACAGGAATTCCTTTAGATATTATAAAACCAAATGAAACTGTTGTTGTTGAATTTAAAGTTAAAATAGTATCGGTAGTTTCTAGTGGATATATTGATAATAAAGGAGAGGTTTTATATCGCTATAAAGTTGATCCGAATAAAGCTCCAGTAGATGATCAAAGTTACACTAATACAGTGAGAACAAAATTAAATACAGTTGATTTTACAGGTACTAATTTTGAAAAAGTTGTAACACCTAAGGAAGGAACTATTTCTGATATTGTAACTTATACCTTTAAAATAAGAAATGGTGGTAATGTTAATGCAAGCAAGGTCTTATTTACAGATACCCTTCCAAGTGAAGTATCATTTGTAGATGGCTCAGTTACTATTAATGGCGAAACCTTAAAAGATTTAGATCCAAGAATAGGTATTGGGATTGCTACAATCAAGCCTAATGAAAGTATAGTTATTTCATTTAAAGTTAAAGTTAAGAGCCTTCCTAAAAAGGGTGAAAATGTCTTTAATATTGGTAAAATAACTTATGAAAATATTGTTGACCCTAAAGGTACTATAAATAGCGGTGAGGATTATTCAAATGTAGGTAAACTTTCTATAAGGAAAGCTATAATCCAATGTACTAAGGAATCTATTGAAAAAGTATCTGCCGTAACAGATGTAGTTAAATACAAAGTTACTTTAAAAAATACTGGAAATGTTACAGCTAATGATATCGAAATCTATGATGAGCTTCCTGAATGCTTAGAATTTGTTGAAAACAGCGTTATGGTAGGCTGTATGAATACAGATGAAAATATAGTAAGTGGAATTAAAGTCTTTAGTCTAGACCCTGAAGAAGAAATTGAAGTAATGTTCACTGCTAGAGTTCTTTGTAAGCCTGAATGCGGAACTATAAAGAATGAAGTTAAGGGAAATTATACTTTCTATATTTCAAATAATAGACCTGAAACTATAGAACATTTTACAAGTAATGTAGCTTCAGTAATAATAGAAAATCCTGAGCTTACTATAACTAAATGTTCTAACAAAGAAATTGCTAAATACAGTGATGAGATAGATTACTTTATTACTGTTGAAAATACTGGTTCTTTAGACCTTTATAATGTTAAATTAATTGATTTATTGCCAGAAGAATTACGTCTTGTAGGTCAAACTATCTATGTTAATGGCCGTCGCTTAAATGGAATTAATTTAAGTAGTGGCGTAAGTCTTGGTGATATAAAAATGAGAGAGAAAATTGAAATTTGTTACAGAGTAGTAGTAGTTCGTGGATGTTGCAGAAAGCTTATAGAAAATAAAGTTTATGCAAAATTTATTTATAAGATAGGAGAACTTATGACTCCTAAGAAATCTATGTCTAAAGTTTGTATCCACACTCTAAAAGGGGTATCAACATCATTCCAACAATTAACAATTGATGGTGTTTGTAAGTTCCCATGTAATATGCCTAGAATAGAAGATATTGTAAATGTAACTGGCTCTATTCAAATAATCAACAAATATGTTATTGATACAGTACGAGGCTATTCACCTGAAAATAAACGAATAACAGGTCATAAGCTTGTAGTTAATGGAAAAATATTTGAGAGTATCGAATTTATAGCACAAGAACCAACTCAGAGCACTCATTATCAATCAAATGTTGAGAAATTTAGTACATTTATTGTACTTCCTCATGATTACGAACTGGGAAGCAATGTAGATGTTTGCTATGAAATAGAAGATATTCATTTTGAACAAATAGGTGAGAAAGAAGTATTTATAAGTGTAACTTTAATGTTAGATGCTATAATTACTTGCTAAGCTAAAAAATAAAACTAGATTTTTTAAATAAATCTAGTTTTATTTTTTTCTTTTTTTAATAATAAAGTAGCCCTACACAAATTACTTTGCATAGGGCTACTTTTAAAATTAATTACAAGATGGTTTATAAGGTTTGTGTCCACCACAACCAAAATTGTACATTGAATTACAATCTGGCATTGGAGGCGCTACTGGTTCGCATACATTACATGACATTGATGAACTAGCAACTCTTTCATTTCCTACTGCACTCTTAGAAACTAATACTTTGTAATCAGCTTCTTCACAGTTAGTTAAATCAAATTGATAGAAACCATTACAATCTGAAACAGTATGTGCTACTCCTACATATTCTTGTCTTCCACAGTAATGCATTACTTTAACTAATTTAACTAATACGTTAGCTACAGGCATTCCTGAACAATCTTTAACTTGACCCCAAACTCTAACACCATTAGCTTTTTCAACTGTTAAGTCTAATCTTACCTCACAATCTTTAGTATTTACGTGTAAGTCTGCGCTATTTCCTAAAATGTATTCGCAGCATCCTGCGTTTTGTGGTGCACAACCACAATTGTGTTTATTATATTCCATTTTGAAGTACTCCTTTCGTAGTTAAAATTTTAAAATACAATATAATATATGAAAAAATTTTAATATGGGTATTAATTATTGAGAATATCTTATCATAAGATTAAATAAATAGTTTTTTTAGGAGGAAAAAGTATTGGTTACAGATAATTTAGATTTTTTGCAGTCTATAGATAAAAAAATTGTGTCTTATGATAATATTCTAAATTTTAAATTTCTTATAAAAAATAAGGGATTTAATACAATAAAAAATATTTTATTTAATCAAGAAACTAATCTTAATCAAGAGAAAGTGTTTTTAAGCACTACTAAAGATGGTCAAATCTTTGAAGCTAAAATTGATGATAACATAGTATATTTAGGAGACTTGCATGTTGGAAGCACTATTGAGGTTAATATTAATGTTGTTATAAATATTCCTTTTACGTCAGAGTGTTATTCAATAGGACATCTTGAATTTTTAAATATAGAAGATAAGTCTTTTAGATTTTCATCAAATCCTGAAACCTTTTCTTTTAAGGGGGCAGATTTTCAAAATCTTGGAGAAGTAAAATTTTATTTTGAAAAAGAGTATGCAACAACAGATGAAGAAATAAATGTAGGTATTGATATAGAGAATAAGGGAAATTCTTCAGGAGAGAAAGTTATAATTGGAGATATCATTCCTGATGGAACATCCTATGTTGAAGGTTCTATCATGATAAATGAAAATAATCTTTCCTTTGATGGAGCTTTAGAAAGTATTAATATTGGAACAGTTCATTTATTCCAAAGAGTTTCTATAAAGTATAAAATCAAGGTAAACAGCACTTTAAAAGGTGATATTTTAAAACATAAGGTAACTTTAAAATATGAAAACAAGCTAAATGAAGATGAATGCTATAATAAAATCGTAAAGAGTAATGAGTCTTCACTAAATATTAAATTAGTAAAAGTTGACGACTTTAAAAAGGTCTGTTCTAAAAAAGAAGCAACAATAGGAGATAAGGTTACTTTTACTGTTGAAGGTAAAAATACTGGTAATATAAAGCTTTATGACATAATACTAAAGGATAAATGTAGTAAGTCTTATAATATAATAAATGAATCTATTATAATAAATGGAGTTAAAGCCTATAATAAAAATCTTGAGCAAGGTATTTTATTAGAAACTTTAAATGTATTAGAAAGCTTTCTTATTCAATATGATGCTATAATTGTAGATTTTGAGGATGACACATCACATGATATTCCAATTTTAATGTTTAAGTATGATATTGATGAGAAAGAGGAATTTAAAGATAAAACGTTGTATGGAAAATCTAGCAAACTTTTAATAAAGGCACCTGATTTAAAAACTTCTACAAAAAGCTTAAACAAGAGTACTGCTTTTTTAGGTGATGAAGTAACTACTAGAATTTCTTTAAGAAATACTGGAAATATACGTTGTGAAAATATTAATATAAAAGACTCCATTCCAGATTACTTAGAATTTATACCAAATAGTCTTTTTATAGACAGTGAAAAGATTTATTCAAGCTCTCTTGGAGAAGTTAATATTGGCTATATAAATAGCAAAGAAATTAAAGAAATTTCTTATAGAGCTAAAGTTTGCGATATTCCTAAATATAATAAAAATAAAAATAAGGTCAATCTTTTTTATACTTATACAATTGATGGTAAAAATTGCAGTAAAGAAATAGTTTTTTATGGCGAAGAGCTTGTTGTTAATGGTGCTCTTATAAAAAAGAAAAATATAGTTAAAACTGTTGATAGGTTATATGGAATTATAGGGGATGAACTTAATTATAATTTAACCTTTAAAAATGAAGGTAACTTCTCTTGTGAAAAATTATTTATACAAGAGGAAGAAAATAGAAATCTTGAGTTTATACCAAATTCATTAAATATAAATGGAATAGAAACTCCCTATAATATTTATAAAGGTTTTCTTTATGGTGAATTAGATGGTGGTGCATCTATAAATTTAACCTTTAGATGTAAAATTAAAAGTATTCCCTATTCATCATCAATCCAGGGACTTACAGAAATTTATTATGAATATAGAGGAGAAAACGGAACAAAAAAAATAAAAAATACAGTAACCTGTAAAAGTGAAGATGTAATAGTTAAGAGTGCTATTATTGATAATACTCTTGGAATTTTTACAAAAGAAACACCAAATAATGCTGCAAAATCAGGAGAAAGAATTCCTATAAGGCTTCATTTAAGAAATATGGGGAATACTGAAGCTTATAATGTTGTATTAATAGACAAACAAATTAAAGGTATTGAAATTGTTGAAAACTCTATAACTATAAATGGTAAAACTGAAAGCTATGGCGATGGTGTTTTTAATCTAGGAAACCTTAAGGTTAATGAAGAAAGAGAACTTTTATATTTTGCAAAAATAACTAAAGAATGTCCAAACTATGTGGAAGCTAATGCAGAGGTTAATTATTCTTTTTATGGGAATGATGGCGGAACATTAATAAAAAGCAAAGGATTTTCTAAGAATTTATCTTTAAATATATTTAATCCATCACTTTTAATGACTGAAAGTGTAAATAAAGACTCTTTAGAGGTTGGTGAAATATTAAACTACAATCTATATGTATCTAATAATGGAAATATTGATTTAAGAGAACTTAAATTATTTCTTGATTTAGACAATAGAGAGGGAATTTATTTAAATGAATTAACTATAAATAGACGAGTTATTATTGGTGCAACTTTAGATAAACAAATATCACTACCTAATATCGGAAAAGATGAATCTATTTTAATTTGTATGAAAATAAGCTTAAATAAACTGCTTATGAAAAATTCTATGAGACTTTATCCACGAATTAATCTTCTTTATGAAGGTGAAGAAAATATTTTAACTAATGTAGAATTTACAGGAACAGGTCGTGAAATTAGCATTAGCTTAAATACTTTAAATATTTCAAAATCTACTGCTAAAAAAACCTATCTTAAAGGTGAAAAGATTCATAACCTTATAACGGTTAGAAATGATGGAACTAATGCTGCTGAAAATATTGTGGTGTACGATAGCTCTATAGGCGAAGGCTTTATTGAAGACTCTTTAACTATAAATGGATATCCTGTTGAAATGAGCTTTATATCTGGTATTCCTATAGGAACATTAAAGCAAGGCGAATGTGTTTTTATAAGATACTCTTCTTTATATGAGGATGATTATACTAAAAATTCAGTAAGAAGTGTTGTTCGTGTAAGCTCAGAATTTTTAGATAGTAAATACGGTTATATGAAAAAAGAGTTTTTCTCAGAGGAATTTTCTATTTATTTAGTTAAAGCTTCTTTAAAATTAATAAAAACTGCTGATAAAAAAGTTCTTGCATATGGAGACAAAGTAAACTTTATAACAACTATTGAAAATAATGGAACTATACCTTTATTTGAATTGAATTTTAGTGAAGATATGGAAAAAGGCTTTATCCCTATAACTTCTAGTATATTTGTAAATGGAAGCAAAGTAATAAAAGGTGATTCTAAAAAAGGATTACCACTTCCACCTCTTGAACCTAAATCAATTTTAGAAGTATCAACTCAATATGAATATAAAAATTATAAAAGAATGCAAAGACTTTCTTCAGAAAGCTTAGTAAGTTATGCTTATGAACTTGAAGGAAATAAAGACATTTATATAGGTGAAAGAAAAAGTAACCGTGTATTCTTAGAAGGTGAGATTGCAACCTTTAGAAACTTTACAATAGACCATGATATTCTATTAAATGATGAGGACGTTTGGATAGGAGAAGTAACTGATGTTATAGTTGTTCCTAAAATAACTAAAAGCTATGTAGTTAAAACAATAAATAACACTTCTCTTGGAAATGAAAGTTTAACAGGGTACAAGCTTATTATAAGAGGTATTCTAGAAGAGAAAATAGAATATATTGCAAATACTGAGGAGGAATCAGTTCACATGGTAATACATGAAGAAAGATTCTCAACAAGTATAATATTACCAAAGCAACATGATTTAAATGAAGAGGTAAACTTAGATTCTATTGTTCATCAAGTATTCCACAAGGTTATAAATGATAAACAAGTTCAACTAAGTATCAATTTAACAGTTCAAGGGTTAATTTAAAATCTTATCACAATAAAGAAACATTTTGAATAAAATAAACTAATGATTAAAGGTTAGGGGGTGTATAGACTGTATGATAGAGAATTGTGATTGTAGTATACATGAAGCTAAGTATTCTCTTAACACATGTACTAAAAAAAATAAATTTAAATTTACAACCTTTGTAGATTATCTTGAAGTTATCGATAGTGAAAATGTATGTCTTAGAGTTACTAAAAAAGACTGTCAAATACGAAGAGATATAGAAGTAAAAGTGAAATGCTATAATCGGATTTATGGAACTGTATATAGTGATTGTAAGGCACCTGTTGAAAATGCAGTAGTTAACCTTATAAAGTATGAGCCATGTGCAGGATCTTTAGATAGGCAAGTTATTGCATATTCAGTAACTGATGAATTTGGAACTTTCAGTTTTTTAGTACAAAAAGATGAGAATATAGATAGATATAAAATAGAGATAGATGGATTACTTTCTTAATATAATGACATGGTTATAGGATTTTACTTTAACCATGTCTATTATTTTGCTTAAAAAAGTCTAAAACACTTTAAGTATAAATAAAATATATTATATAACTAATATATAAAAGGAGATTGTATTTTGGCTAAATATGTAAGAGAATTTGTAGAGTATTCAGGCATTTCAGATAGAATTCCTGAGGACATAGATGCATTTAAAAATATAAGTATTGACGGAACGTTTAAGTTATCACCTAAAAAACCAGGAATAGAAAGCTTTTTAAAATGCTCAGTTAAAAGTACATTATTTAATAGTAGACTTATAAATGGTGCCTTTGGTGTTGGTGCAGATGGAAAGAAATTAACTGGAGTTAGGTGTGCTGTGGAAGGGGAGGTTTGTTGTAGAGTTGAGTATATAGGAAAGAATTCAAAGGATCTTATTTATACTGATAGGGTTACAATTCCTTGTGTAACAAATGTTCCTTTAACAGATGAATATATGTATTCAAATAAAGTTATTCCAACTATATTTCTAGATGATATTTATTTAGAGAAATTAAATTGTCGTGAATATCTAATTGCAATTTCAGGAATAGTTACAATTGAAGATTAAAAGGAGGCGAGGAAAATAGATAAATATATTAAAGAGGGAATAGAATATGTTGGTATAAGAAAAAATCTTCCACAAGACGCTATTCTTTTTGGAGAAATTAATTTTTATGACACTATTAGAATAACTGAATGTAAAGGAAATTTAAAAAGTATAATATCAGCAAGCATTGATTCAAACATAGTCGACTATTCAGTAATCGACACAATAAAAGGAAGAGGAAACGATGGCACAAGCCTTTTAGGGAAAAAAATAATAGTTGATGGGGAATATATACTAAATCTTCAATATATAACAGATACTGCTGGTAAAACAGTTTTTGCAAGTAAATTTAAGTATTCAAAATTTGGTGAGATTACAGTACCACCAAAAATAAACAACAATAAAGTAGAAGATTTAAAACGACGTAGAAAAATAAAAATAACCCCTTTTGTTGAAGATCTCTTTGTAGATATAGTAGGTTCTAATAATATAAATATAAATACAACAATTATTTTGAATCTTGAGGTAAATTAAAGCATCTAAATAACAGATGCTTTTTTTATTTTTTTCACAAAATATGAAAACTCTATCATATTATATTAATAATAAAATTTTAGGAGGAGATTTTTATGCCAGCTAAAATTTCAGGAAGAGTTTTCAATGATATAAATCATAATGGTATTTATGATGTTACTGATACAGGCATCTCTTCATGTTCTATAGTTGTACAATTCCCAAATAATAATTGCACAACAACTCAGACAGATAGTTTAGGTTATTATGAATTTTTAAATATTACTCTCCCAGGGACATATATTATTTATGAAACCGTTACAAGTATAAATGCTGCATGTCCACCAACAAATTTTACACAACCAACTATTTTTAACGGATCAACAACTAAACGTCAATTAGACCTTTCAATAACAAATACTCAGATAAACAATAACACAAACCTTGGAAATAATGATTTTGGACATGATATAACAACTTTATTCGGTTGTTCACCCTTTGCTTGGCAATATGCTGATGGTCAACTTATAAGAATTGATTTAGCAACTGGAGTATATACAAAGATAGGATTTACAACTCCTTCTAGGACAAGCTTAAATGCAGCTGGATATAATCCAACTGATGGGAATATCTATGGGTGGGATATTACAAATTCAAAGCTTTTTAGAGGAAGCCGTGACAATATTTTATTTGAATTTCCATCAATCTTGAATTTACCTTTAAACTCATATTCTAGCGGAGATGTTGATAAAGATGGTTATCTTTACATGTATGCAAGTGGCATAAGCTCTATGTATGTAGTTGATGTAAATCCAAACAGGGCAACCTATGGTCTTCTTGTAGACCCTGCTAATAATTTCCTAGAAGATACCTCCCCATTTGGTTTAGCTTTAAGTGAAACTTTAGTTGGAATAGATTTATCTTTTAACGCCATCGATAATTATATCTATATGGTATTAAATTCAGGTATAGTAAAAAAAATTAATCCTACAACTGGTGCAGTTACAACAGTAACACCAAATGTAGTTGTGGCAGGTGCCTTTGGAGGTCAGTTTTTTGATAAATATAATAACCTTTATTCTATAAACAATTTAGATGGAACTATTAGAAAGTATGCTATAACAGGAAATACAGCAACAGTTACTAATTTTTCTAGTACCATTGCTACAAGTTCAAATGATGGAGCTAGGTGTAAGCAAGCACCTATATATTTTGCAATTTTTGAAGATCCAATAATTAAAACTGCAACCCCTGTAATTGGAATAAATGATGAAATAACTTATACTATTATTTTAAATAATATAGGAAATGTAAAAGCTGAAAATGTTTATTTAATAGACACAATTCCATCTGAAACAAGCTTTATTTTAAATTCAATAAAGCTTGATAATACTCAAATTTCTGGAAATATAACAAATCCAACTGGAGTTCTTTTAGGTGATATTTCTGTTGGTGTTCACACAGTTACATTTAAAGTTATTTTAAATACAGTTCCCTCTTCATACAAAGTCTATAATAAAGGACTTATTTCCTTTGAATTTGTAGATACTGCAGGTGGAGTTAGATATAGTGATAGTACAGAAACAATAATTGCATCAACTACAATTGTTCAAGCTATTTTGAAAAGCAAAAAAACAGTTGATTTATCTTCTTGTGATTTAGGAGATCAGTTAACCTATACAATAGAAATTGAAAATACAGGAAACACTGTAACAAGAACAATAACATTAAAAGATACAATTCCTGCAAATACAAGCTACATCAGTAATAGTTTAAATCAAGATACCTTTTCAATCTCTTGGAATGGTTCAAGTATTATAACTCTTCCAAACCAGATATTTCCTGGCGAAAAGAGTTATATAACCTTCAAAGTCCTTGTAAATTCAACCCTTCCCTCTAATATTATTTTAAATAATGGAACTATAAACTATGATTATATAGGAAATAATACTATTCCAAGTATAAAAAAAGATTCTTCCATTACAAATGAAGTTTCTACAACCTTAAATACAGGAAGCATTGATATAAAAAAATATTTAGATAAGGATTATGCTAAAATAGATGATATTATCAAATATACAATAGGAGTAAAAAATACTGGTACAACTATTGTAAATATAAATATAGTCGATACCCTACCTATAGGGGTATATTTTTTAAATAATAGTGTCTATATAAATAATATTAACAATCCAGGTATTATACCTGAGTTAATTCCTGTAACTAATTTATTACCTAATAATATATCGACAATAACCTTTCAAGTTAAAGTATATGAACTTCCACTTATAAATCCTATCTTAAACAAAGCACAGGGGATTTTTAGATACAACGTTTCTAATACAAGCTCTAAAGTTAAAGATTCAACATCAAATATAGTTTCAACAACTATTAATGATGTAATTTTAAATTTAAATAAGAAAGTAGATATGAATAATAGCTTTGTAGGTGATATAGTTTTATATACGATGACCATTAAAAATACTGGAAATACCTTAGCTACAAATGTAGTCTTTGTTGATACTTTATTAGAAGGCTTATCATTAGTTCCAAATAGCTTTTATGAAAATGGAGTTTTGAAGCCATCTTTTACAAGTGGAGTTCCACTTCCTTTAAACAATATCCCTAAAAATTCTACAACTACCTTAACCTTCAATGCTCTTATAACAACAATTCCTTCAGTTAATCCAATTTTAAATAGTTTTTTATTAGGATATAACTTTATAGTAAATCCTATAGCCTTAGTAACCTCCTCAAATTCAATAGAAAGTAATTCTATTGAAACTTTAGTGAATGATAATATAAATCCTATTAAGTTTGTAGATAAATCCCATGTAACTCTTGGGGATACAATCGTTTATACACTTAGAGGTAAAAACAATTTATCAGGAACTGTTTTTAATGCTAGATTATTTGATACAATTCCAAATGGAATGAGCTTTATTAATAATAGCCTCTTCTTAAATGGAACTAATATAATCGGTGCATCTCTAAGTCCCCCTCTTGGTCTATATATTGGAACAGTTCCAGTTGGAGATATAGTTACAGTAACATTTTCATGTATAGCCACAACCATCCCCTTAGTAAATCCAGTTTCAAATGCTTTAAATATAACATTTGATTTTGTAACAAATACAATTACTGGAGAAAGAACTCATAGAAGTACTTTATCTAATAATGCTTTAACAGAGATAAACTATGGAAACATTAAAAATGCTATAAAAACTGTTTCAGATGAATTTAGTACACTAAATGAAGTACTAACTTATACAATCACCTTCTCTACTGAAGGAAATAAAGATATTTTAAATTTCAGATTTATAGATACTATCCCTGATGAACTAACCTTTATACACGATACTTTAACCTTTAACAATATAGTACAAATAGGAAAAACTCCTGAAGCACCATTAGGATTCTATCTTCCTTCAATAAGTAAAAATAGTAACTATACTATAAGCTTTAAATGCTTGGTAAATACTATCCCACAAGCTAACCCTATTTTAAATTCTGCCATTGTAAATGGAGAGTTTTTATTAAATGATACAACTAATGAATACAAAAGCATTAATTTATTAACCAACATTGTAGGAACAACTATAAACTATGGGGAAGTATCCATTGTAAAATCAGTAGATAATATTTTTAGTGATTTAAATGAAGAACTATTATATACCCTAATCATAAAAAATAATGGAAATACGCCCTGTATAAATATAACTATCTCAGATACCCTTCCTCAAAATACAAGTTTTATATCTAATAGCATTTATATAAATAATATAAACATGCCACTTTTAGATATAACTAATATTCCTATCTCTAAGCTAAATGTAAATGAAACTAATACCATTACATTTAAAGTTCTTATAACTACACTTCCTTCAAATGACTATATTGAAAATAGAGCATATTCAACCTATTCTTATAGCATTTCAAATACTATTTTAAGAAATGAAAATACAAATTCAAATGTTGTATTAACAAAAGTAAATAATGCTGAACTAAGTTCAACAAGAAAAAAAGTTGATAAGGCTTTTACAATATGTGGTGATATTGTAACCTATACCTTCTGTATAGAAAATCTAGGTAACACAGTAGCTAAAAATGTTATCTTAAGGGATACTATACCAAATGGAGTAATTTTTATAGATGATTCTATAGAAGTTAATGGTACTGTTCTTTATGGTGCAAACATTGTTAGTGGAGTAAATATTGGAAATATAAATGAAAAAACAGTAAAAACAGTATCTTTTAAAGTAAAGGTACTTTGTATATAAAAAATACCTTCATTATTTTAATGAAGGTGCTTTTTTATAGAACATTATTAAGAAGAAAAAATAAAATAATATAGTGAAATAAAACGTTTATTGTATTAACTGAAAACTATATCGGTGAATAAGATATAACGTGAAGATTTATAATTCAAGGAGGGATAAAATAAATGGTAACTTTACCAAATCCTAATCCTATTCCTAACGCGGGGTATTTAGACTATCAATATGAAGTAACTCCAGGGACAACTCTTCCTGGTGCTATTAATAGTAATACAGTTTATACTCAAGTAAATAGAGCTATAATCCAAAATGAAAGTGGTGGATTAACTAAAAGTCTAGATAAAACCTACGTTATTTTAGGAGATACTATAACTTATACAGTTGTTCTAAAGAATACTGGTAATGTAGATGCAGTATCAGTTATATTTAAAGATACAATACCAGGATATACTAGCTATATAGCAGGCAGTGCCACAGTTAATGGTGTCGCAAGTGGAACTACTCCTGATGTTGGGTTAAGTGTTGGAACAATAGCACCAAATGGTGTAGCAACAGTAATTTTCAAAGTCTTAGTAAATAGTATTCCACCTGCTGGAAGTAACACTATTCCAAACTCTGCTTTAATAAACTATGATTTTGTTTACGATCCAACTACTCCAAGTTCAAGTAGTGCAAGTAATCTTTCAAATACAGTTGAAAGCTATGTAAATGAAGCAGTTATAAGCAATGTTGATGGTGGTCTTGTTAAAGCAGTTGATAAGCTTGAGGCTGATGTTTTAGATGTTTTAACTTATACAATCACAATTAAAAATACAGGAAATGTATCAGCTAATAATGTTACATTAAAAGATACTATTCCTCAAGGGACAGTATTCCAATCTAATAATGTAACAATTGATGGAACAAATACATCTGGAAATCCAAGTACAGGAATATCTTTAGGTTCTTTAGCTTCTGGGCAGACTAAAGTAGTTGTATTTACAGTTTCTGTTACATCTATTCCTAATCCAAACAAAGCAGATAACCAAGCAATAATTGATTATAATTATACAAAAGATCCAGCTTCTGTAAATGGTGCAACCGCTAAATCTGGATCAAATGTAGTTACAACTACAATAGTCACAGCAACTATTGATACTATTTCTGGTGGATTAGTAAAATCAGTAGATAAATCTTATGCGGCTGTAGGAGAAACTATAACTTATACAATAAAGGTTCAAAATACAGGAAATATTAGTGCCGACAATGTTATTTTTACAGATACAGTACCAACAGATACTACATTAGTAGATGTTTCAGTTGATGGAAGTTTAGTAGGGGGTGGAAATCCAACTACAGGAATAAACCTTGGAAATATAGGAGCAGGTTCTGTTAAAACAGTAACTATAAGAGTAACTGTAAATACAATTCCAGCTATAAATCCAATTCCAAACTCAGGGAAAATAGCTTACGATTATACTGTAAATGGTGCAGTAAAATCTGACCAAAACTTAACTAATATTGTAAGTACCACAGTTGCACAAGCATCTATAACTAATGGTTCGGGTGGACTTATAAAATCAACACCTAAGACTAATGGAAAAGTTGGAGATGTTATTCCATATACAATAGTTCTTAAAAATACAGGAAATGTTAATGCAACAAGTGTTTTATTTAAAGATACAGTTCCAAGTGGAACTACTTTAAATGCAGGAACACTTAAATTAAATGGAAGTGCAGCACCTG
>NZ_JBOFRG010000289.1:0-1663 GCF_051650885.1 Clostridium sp. | reverse complement strand
ATTCAGCATCTGTATCAGGTTTAAATGAATAAGAAATAGTTCCTCTATTTCTTAGAACTGCGCCAACATTTGCAAGTGTTGAAACTAGAACTTTAAAAGAAACTAAAACAGAATCTCCAGGGATTACATCTCCTACTTGAACGCCATTTTCGGGATTTGCATTACTATTTAAAATTCCATTTATAGTTACAGAGCCTTTAATAAAATCAACACCATCGGGTAATGTATCTCCTAAAACTACGTTGTTTAAAGCAATTGTACTATTATTTGTTGTTTTTATAGTATAAGTTAATGTATCTCCTGCATTAGAGAAGGGCTTGTCAACAGTTTTAATACCACCTGTAATTAAATCTGTTGGTGCTATTTTAGTCGAAACAACATTTGACTCGCAAAAATCAGATACTGGAGGACTTAGTGGGTCCGGTGTATATTTAAAAGTTGCGACACCTTTATTTTGAGCAGGATTTATATTAGGAAGGGCACTTACTTTTGCTCTAAATTTAACTTCCTTTGATTCACCTTTTGCTAAATTGTTAAGGTTTATTCCTGTTATAGGACTTTCTTGAGATTGTATACCATTCACACTTACAGAACCGTCTATAAAACTTAAACCACCTGGTATAGCATCTTTAAGATTTATTTCGCTAGCTAAAACCTCACCTACATTCGAAGTATTAATTGTATAAGTTACAGTTTCACCAACTACTGCACCTATTGTATCGATAGATTTTTCTAAAAACAATGAAGCTTTATTTAAAGCTAGTGGGACTATCTTAGTATAAGCATCATTGCTTAGGTTATAATTAGAAAGACTAAAAGATTGGATGTTATAGTTAAATGAAACTTTACTATTGTTAGATGAGTAACCACTAGTTGGAACTGCATTTACATACATTTTGTAAGAGATAACGGTTATCTCACCAGGGGCTAAATCCTTAATAACTAAACCATTAAGAGGATTTCCATTTATAGTTTTAGTTCCATCAATAGTAAGACTATCATAGATAAAGCTAAACTCTTCTGATGCTACATCTGTAAAAATTCCATTAATTAAAGGAATTTCACTAATATTTTCTATTTTGATAGTATAAGTTAGAACATCATTTACAATAGCGACACTTTTATCAACCTCTTTTATAATCAGTGCATCACCAATGACTTTTCCAACTTGTGTTTCTAAGATATTGCTTCTTTTTAAATTACTTTCACCTAAAAGTTTAAAAGTAACAGATGCTATACTTTTTATTGGATTTACACTTGGAATATTAGAAATAATTACATCAAAAGATATTATTTTTTCTTCTAAGTAAGCTAAATTTCCTATATTTACTCCATCTAGAATATGTCCATTTATAGAAATATTATTTACCTTTAATGTTTCTGCTTTTAATATAAATCCATTTTCAAGATTTTGACTAATAAAAACATCTTCAATTATTGCAGGTGCTAAATTTTTTACAGTTATAAAAAAAGTTAAAACCTCCCCTATATCAATGATGTTTCTAGTAGAAGACAGTGTTATTTTTATATTTTCATTTCCATTAAAATTGTCTATTTTAAAGGATGTCATTTAATTATCCTCCTTGAAATTACTACTATAATCAATTTATGATTTTTATTTAAATCGGCTATTAATTTTTGCAGTATATTTATATATGCTGTT
>NZ_JBOFRG010000288.1:0-28366 GCF_051650885.1 Clostridium sp. | reverse complement strand
GGCTTTTATATAACTCTTATTTTATTTTAAACAAAAATAAATTTTATAGATGAGAGCTTTTACTCCAAACAAAAGGTATTGACAATCATTATCATTTATAATATCATTATCTTAATGAAAATAAATATCAATTGGAGATGAGTATAAATGAGTAAGAAAATTTTAGACTTTTATGTAGACTTAAAAAATATGAATACAAGGGAGACTTTAGAGAAATATTTATTATTTACTTTAGCTCCAGTGATATCAGGGGATAAACCTTCATCAACCATAACTTTGAAGCTTCAAAAAGAAGAATATTCAATTTGGTTAGATATTAAGGAGGAATTTTTAGAGGCCTCTAATCTAAAAGAAATGCCATTAAGAAAAAATGAAGAAGCAATGATTATTCTCATATATAATGAAAGAAATTTATTAAATTGTGTAAACAAGATTAAAAGTAAGTTGTTCTTAGAGAATTTAGGATATAAATTAAATCTAGGATTAGAGAAAAATCTAATAAGATTAGTAGAAAGATATGAAGAATATCATTGTCCGCATGAACTTGGGATTTTTTTAGGTATACCTATAGAGGATGTGCAAGATTTTATGGAATGCAGCAATAAAAAATGTCTATTATGTGGGTATTGGAAGGTTTTTAATGATTATGAAGAATCAAAAAAGATATTTGATAGATATGATAATTCTAAGATAGCAATGATAGATACGATAAATGAAGAGATAAGTTTAAAAAAACGAATTTTTAAATTTAATAAAAGAATATGTGCTTAAAAAAGACTAGAAATAGTCTTTTTTTTATATGCAAATTTATTTAAAGTAATTTTATTTGCAGAAAAAATTCAAAAAAATAACATTAAAGAAAAAAATAGAGAAATATAGCTTGAGTGATTTTCAAGAAATTACCTAAAAGTGTACACTATAAAAACGAAATGTGAATAAAAGTTAAATTTAATTCAAAAAATATTAAAAAATAGACCAAAATAGACTTAAATTTATTAATTTAGAAAAAATATTAATAAATTGTTCAAAAATATGTAGAATTATGATATACTCAAAATAACTTAAGGGAAAGAAGTTAAAAGTTTATTTTTAGGGAGGAATAGTAATGAAATTTAAAAAGATTGTTTCATTAGTAGGAGCTGCAGTTTTAGGAGCTTCAATATTTGTAGGATGTGGGGCATCAGACTCAAAAGGACCAGAGGAGTTAGTTGTACAGTTTGTACCATCAAGAGACACAAAGGAAATTGAAAAGGCAACTGAGCCACTTCAAAAAATGTTAACAGAAAAGCTTAAAGAAAAAGGTTTTGAGTTTGAAGAAGTTTCAGTAAATGTAGGAACAAACTTTGAAACTGTTGCAGAAGCTTTAGGGGCGGGAACAGCTCATGTAGGATTTATTCCAGGAAGCACATATGTACTTCATGACACAGGGGCAGAGGCGTTATTAACAGCAACAAGAGATTCGTTAAACCATGATTCAGATAATGCAAAGGATTGGAATACAAAGCCAACAGTTGGATTAAATGATAATAAAGCAGATAGCTACAGAAGTTTAATTATAGCTGGACCTTCAGAAAAAGGGCAAGCTTTAGCTAAGAAAATAAACAATGGAGAAAAATTAACAGTTGAAGATATAAAGAGTGTTAAGTGGGCGGTACCAAGTAGCACAACTTCTCCAGCAGGATATGTTTATCCATCATTATGGCTTAAAGATAACTATGGAATAAATGGTCTTGGAGAGATAAGTGATAGCATAATTCAAACTCCTTCATATGCAGATGCAGTAGCAAAACTTGCAGCAGGACAAGCTGATGTTATGACTGGATACGCAGATGTAAGAAGAGATTATGAAGAAAACTGGAAAACATCACACGGTAAAAAAGACATATGGACAGAAACAGCAGTAGTTGGTGTAACTAAGCCAATATACAATGACATGATAGCAGTTACAAAAGACGAGTCAGTTAGTCCAGAATTAAAAAATGCAATTAAAGAATCATTCTTAGAAATTGCACAAACACCTGAAGGTAAAGAAGTAATAGCAATTTACAGTCATTCAGGATACACAGAAGCAAAAGATGAAAATTATAATAGTGAGCGTGAAGCACAAAAATTACTAAAAGAATTAAATAAATAAGATTAATTAGTAAAATAGATAACTTTAGGCTCATGTAAATTAAAACATGAGCCTATATTTTTTATAATTGGAGGGAACAATTTTGATTAAATTTGAAAACGTAAGTAAGGTATATCCAAATGGATATAAAGCATTAAATAATATAAACTTAGAAATAAAACAAGGTGAATTCGTAGCAATAATAGGTCTTTCAGGAGCAGGTAAAAGTACTCTTTTAAGAACAATAAATAGAATGCATGATATTACAGAAGGTACTCTTACTGTAAATAATCAAAATGTAAACTCTTTAAAAGGGAGAGAACTTAGAAGTTTTAGAAGAAATATAGGAATGGTATTCCAATCTTTCAACTTAATTAATAGGACTACAGTTATAAAAAATGTACTAACTTCAAGAGTACCAGATCTACCAATTTATAGATCATTATTAGGATTATACTCTGAAAATGATAAAGTTATAGCTTTAGAAGCATTAGATAAAGTAGGAATATTAGATAAGGCATACGTAAGAGCAGACCAACTTTCAGGTGGGCAACAGCAAAGGGTAGCTTTAGCTAGAACACTTGCACAAAAGCCAGAGATTATTTTAGCAGATGAGCCAGTTGCAGCGTTAGATCCAGTAACAGCAAAAGAAGTTATGGATGATTTTAAAAGAATAAATACTGAAATGGAAATATCAATCTTAATAAATATCCACCATGTAGATTTAGCACTTAAATATGCAGATAGAGTTATTGGAATAAAGGCTGGGGAAATTATTTATGATGGGCCTTCAGATAAAGTAACTGGAGACATTTTAAAAGAAATATATGGACGTGAAGTAACACAAGATGAAATGATGGGGGAATAGTATGTTAGGATTTTTAAAGAATATTTTTAAACCAAAAGAAATTTCTCTTTCAAATGGTAAAGAAGTTAAACCACCAAAATCAAAAGCACCATATGTAATTATAGGATTAGTAATTCTTGTATTAATATCTATGAAGATAACAGATTTCTCATTTGAAACACTAATAAAAAGAGGTGACAAATTCTTTGGAATGCTTGGGGACATGGTTCCACCTGATACAGGATATATAGCACCAATTTGGACACAACTTTTAGATACAATAAAAATGTCAATACTAGGCTCAATCTTTGGATGTATAATTGCAATACCATTTGCAATATTATCGTCATCGAATATTAACACTAATAAATTTACATTAAATGTAGTAAGATTTTTCTCAAGTATAATAAGAACAATACCAACACTTATTATAGCGATTATAGCAACATTTATATTTGATGTAGGAACATTTGCAGGAACAGTTGCAATAACAATTTTCACATTTGGAATTGTAGCAAAAATGCTTTATGAAAAGATAGAAACAGTAGATATGGGACCTTTTGAAGCTATGGAAGCTGTAGGGGCAACAAAACTACAAGCCTTTATAGGGGCAGTATTACCTCAAATATTACCAACGTATTTATCTACATGTCTTTATAGTTTTGAGATAAATGTACGTTATGCAGCAATACTTGGATATGTAGGAGCAGGTGGAATTGGAATAATCTTAAATGAAAAAATAGGATGGAGAGAGTACCCAAGAGTAGGGATGATTCTTATAATGCTATTCATAACAGTTATCTCAATTGAGTATCTAAGTAAATTCATAAGAGAGAGGTTATCGTAAATGACAGAAAGAATAAGAGAAAGACTTCTAGCAGAACCAAAAGTATGGGTGAAGAGAAGTATTAACATAGGAATAGTACTTTTAATAATAGCTTGGGCAAGTACAAGCGTTGAATTTAAAGGGATACAACAAAATGGATTTGGAATAGTTGAAGGGATAATAAAAGGTTTATTTACACCTGATACAGAATTCTTATTTAACTTTACAAAAACAGGAGTTTTATATTTAATATTTGAAACAGCATGTATAGCATTCTTAGGAACAATAATAGGAGCTATAATCTCAGTACCATTTGCATTTATCTGTGCAAGCAATATAGTACCAAAATGGGTAAGTACAATTGGAACATTTATAGTAGCAGCTATTAGAACATTCCCAGCATTTGTTTATGGACTTATGTTTATAAGAGTGTCAGGACCAGGTCCATTTACAGGAGTATTAACACTTTCAGTAGCATCTATCGGGATGATAACAAAGCTTTATATAGAATCAATTGAAGATTTAGATACAAGAATATTAGAATCTTTAGATGCAGCAGGATGTTCAACTTTCCAAAAAATAAGATATGGAATATTACCACAGTTATTTACAAACTTCGTATCAACAGCAATTTACAGATATGAAATAAACGTAAAAGATGCAACTATCTTAGGAATGGTAGGAGCAGGAGGAATAGGAGCACCACTTATCTTTGCAATGCAATCATATGATTGGAGCAAAGCTGGAGCAATCCTTATAGTGTTAGTAATATTTGTACTGATTGTAGAATACTACTCAAGTAAGCTTAGAACAAAGCTTGCAAGAGGATAAAAAAATCTAAAAAGCCTAAAAATAAACTTAATATAAATGAAAAGGAAGCTTAAGAAATTAGGCTTTCTTTTTTTGAAAATATATTAATTGCAAAAATAAAAGGAATTACCAAAATGGTAATTCCTTGCTTTATATAAATGGCTGAATGGATAGGTTATAAGGGGATATAACTATGGGGGGTCAGCCAAATATATCTTTTAAAATGGAAGATTACTGTCTAAAGCTAACTCTTCTAAAAGTTCATTAGAGTCTAAATCTTCATTGTTTAATGATTTTTCATCATTAGTTTTTTTTCTGCTTGAATTAATAAATTCAAAATTATCTGCGAGAACTGTTGTTTTGTAAATATTAGTTTCATCCTTTTCGCTAAAATAAGCTTTTCTTTCAAGCTCTCCAAAAATAGCGATGTGGGCACCTTTTTTAGCATAAGTAGCTAAAACTTCAGCCTTTTTATTAAAAATGGCGAAAGGTATAAAGTTTGTTGAATCTTTTTTAAATCCATGCACTGCAAGCATACCTCTAACATATGGTGTGCCTTTATCTTTAGAAAATCTTAATTCTAAATCCTTTGTTAAATTACCTGTTAATATTACTTTATTCAAAAAAATCAACTCCTTAATGTGTTCTCATTAAGGAGTATTGACAGTAATTTCAAAAATATACAATTAATATTTGATTTTTATCCATTTTTTTTCATTTGTCTTAATATTTTTATGTTCTATAAAGTAATTAATAAGAAGTTCAGTCATTTCGACTTGTATTTCTTTTAAGACAGGACAATCCTTTAAAAATTCATATCCACCAGTTCCACTAGCTCTATAGTTATTCATAACTAAGGAATATGTTTTATCATTTTCTAAATCATTTCCATTATATTTAACAGAGGAAACTCTATCTAAACCGTCTTTATTTAAATCAAAAGTATATTCTATATTAAAAAAGTAGTCATAATTATAATGTTCAACTTTAGGTTTTAAGAAACTATCAGAAATTTCTACATCTCCATTATTTAAAGCGAAGTATGTTGATGATTTATATAAAGCTTTTATTAAAATATCCTTTGTTACTTCTAAAACTACTAGTGTATTTGGATAAATATAAGTAGAAACAATATCACGAATAGTAACTTCTTTATTAAAGCCTTTAACTGAATTGGCAAATGAAGTACAAGCTATTTGAGCATTTGAATTATAAATTTGAACTTCATTTATAAAGTTTGCTAGTGGAGAACCATTAAGAGCCATGTCTAAATGTGATTCAGGGTTTAATGGTTTATCTAAAAATCCAACAGGAGTATCAAGCCAATTTTGAACTTCACTTTCAAAAGAGGATAAATAACTAATATCAAATTTATTATCAGAAACTTTTGGCTTTGTAAGTTTAGATGAAATTGAAATATTTTCATTTATGATATCTAAATTAACCTCAGCATACTTAAGTCCATTATTTGGAGTTTGAACTATATGAGTGCCGAATAAAGTAGTATCACATATTTCCATATGTTGATGACCTGTTAAAAGAAGGTCAAATTTTAATTCTTCACAAATCTTAAAAGCTAAATTTTCTTTTGTGTTACTTAAGCTTTCAAAGGTATGAATATCTTTTTCAAACCCTCCATGGTAAACCCCGATTAAAATATCCACTTCATCTTTTATAAGGTCATGATATTTTTTTATAGAATTAAATGAATTTAAAACATCTATGTTTTCTAAATTCTCTTTTTTCTCCCAAACAGGAATAAATTCTGTTGTTAAACCTATAACACCAACTTTAAGTCCATTTTCTAAAGTTTTAATTGAATAAGGTTTTATAGGTAATATATCTTTTTTATCTATAATATTAGAACAAAGACAGGTTCCGTTGAAATCTGTTAAATATTTTGATAGATAATCATATCCATAATTGAAATCATGATTACCAAGAGTTATAAAATCATATTGCCCTAAGTTCATAACATTACTTATAGGATGAGTTTTAAAATTTTGCTTTGATATATATGTTGTATAAGGAGAACCTTGAATAGTATCTCCACCATCAATTATTAAAGTATTAGCATCTTTATCAAATTCATTGATAATATTTAATAATCCTATTTCTTTTTTTTCAAAATCTCTATAGTCAGTTGGAAAAATAAATCCATGAATGTCTGAAGTAAAATAAATTTTTAAATTTTTCATAATAAACACCTCAATTAAAGTATATCAAAAAAAAAACAATCTGTTAATAAAATTTGAACGAAAGTTGTAGAAAAAAATCGATTTAAATTCAAAAAAAAGAGAAAATGGCTTGAATAAAAGTATCTATAAGTTAAGAAAGTAAGAATAAAAGATTTGATTTGTTAACAAATTTATTATATAGTTATAAAATACCAAAAAATTCTAGGTATAAATTTGAATAAAGTGTCGTAATGTGTTATAGTTTTATTAAAGTATTAAATAAAAAAGCACAAAAGTTTTAAATTATTAAATAAAATGAATAAAAAGGACTAAATTAGAGGGGGAGTACACATGGCAGAAACAACTGTTAGTAGAAAAACGACAAAATTAAAACATCCACCAGGGCTGTATCTATTATTCTTTACAGAAATGTGGGAAAGATTTAGCTATTATGGAATGAGATCATTACTAATGTTATATTTAACAACTAGCTTTATACAAGGTGGTTTAGGATATGCACTTGGTACTGCATCTATGATATATGGATTATATACAGGGTTTACATACTTTACTCCAATTATAGGAGGGTACTTAGCAGATAGATTTTTAGGCCAAAAGCTTTCAATAGTTTTAGGTGGAGGAATAATGGTTGTAGGTAACCTAGTGTTATTTGGTGTTTCAGGTCATATAGGGTTATATATAGGACTAGCCTTATTAATAATAGGGAATGGATTCTTTAAACCTAATATTTCAACAGTAGTAGGACAATTATATCCAGAAGGCGATAGCAGAAAAGACTCGGCATTTACTATATTTTATATGGGAATAAATATTGGTTCATTAATAGCACCAATAGCTTGTGGATTACTTGCTGAAAATATTTTTGCCAATAAAATAAATGGACAAATAGTTCAATATGGATTCAAATATGGATTCTTAGCAGCAGCTATTGGGATGATAATTGGACAAATTATATTTGTTACACTAGCACCTAAGTACTTAGGTCATTTAGAAAAGAAAAAAATGACTAAAGAACAAAAAGTCGTTGAGAAAAAACCTTTAACAAAAAGAGAAAAAAGAAGAACAATTGCAATATTCATATTAGCAGCATTTGTAGTATTCTTCTGGGCTGGTTTTGAACAAGCTGGAAGCTCACTTACAATGTTTGCGAAAGATTTAACTGATAGAAATATATTTGGAATGACACTTCCAGTATCATGGCTTCAATCATTAAATCCAATATTTGTATTACTTCTTTCACCAATATTTGCAAAGATATGGTTTACTCTTGCAAATAGAAAGAAAGGGGACATGAAGGTTCCAACAAAGATGGCACTTGGAATGATAGTTCTTGGATTAGGATTCTTAGTAATGGTATTTGCTACTATGTCAATTGGAAGTGCTGAAAATCCATTAGTAAAAGCTAGTATATGGTGGCTTGTAATAACATACTTCTTAAATACAGTAGGAGAATTATGTTTATCACCAATAGGATTATCAATGGTAACAAAAATAGCACCAGTAAAATTAGCTTCATTATTAATGGGGGTATGGCTTGCAAGTTCAGGAGTTGCAAACATACTAGGTGGATTTATTGCATCTAACTTAGAAGCATTTGGAGCGAGAGAAATTTTTGCACTGATATCAGGAGTATGTATAGTACTTGGGATAGTATTATTATTGTTTAGCAATAAGATTTCTAAGATGATGGAATAGACGGTGTAATTAAAAATGATAAATTAAAAATTGAGAATTGAGAAGGAGCTTAGATAGTAGCTCCTTCTTTTTGTATTTAAAGTAAGTTTTTTGATGAGATGGAGAGAGAAGATTTAAGGAAAGATTAATTTATTTATGGGATTATTCATGATATAGTGATTTAAAATGGAGAATTATGAGAATAATTCTAAATGAGACTCTATTTAGAAGTGAGGTTTGGGGTATGAAGAAATTTTTAAAAATAATAGCGATAATACTTTGTATAATAATAGCTTTAATAGGAGGAACTTTATATTATTTTAGAGGTCAAATAGGATTTTATATTAATGTGTATAAAGAGTATCCTATATTAAAAGATAAGCTTCAGTCAGTGGCAGTTTCTAGCAATACTGATATGAATAAAATGATAGATGCTAAAGAGGTAGTTTATAAAAAAGACAAGGAAAAGGATGTAACCTTAGACATATATGAGGCTAGAAAAAAGCTTAAAAATGGTACGCCCGTAATACTATATGTTCATGGTGGAAGTTGGATATATGGAAATGCTAGTATACCTACCTTTATGGAACCTATATTAGATATATTCAGAAACGAGGGTTTTACAATAATTAGTGTTAATTACACAAAAGATACTAAAGAAATAGATTTTGAAACTCAGGTTTCAGATGTAAAGGATGCTATAAGGTGGGTAAATAAAAACGCAAAGGAATATGGATTTAATAAAAATGAAACAGGAATTATAGGTGCATCAGCAGGGGCACAATTATCATTAATGGCAGCTTATACAGATAATAATATGTTTAACAGTTATGAGCCATTAAAAGATTATTCATCTAAAGTCAAATGGGTAGTTGATTTATTTGGTCCAACAGATTTAAAGGGGTTAAACATGAATATAGCTAAAGGTGACTTGAAAAAAGCTATTGATAAAAGAGAACAAAACCTTAATGGTAGAAATAATATAAATGAATATATGGAAGAATATAGTCCTATAAATTATGTGAAAAAGGGAATGCCAAGTACTCTTATTATTCATGGTGAAGAGGATAAGATGGTACCATTTAAAGATTCTGAAGAACTTTATAAAAAGCTTGAAGAGAGTGGAAACAATGCAAAGCTTTTAAATCTTCAAAACTGTGGGCATGATTTAAGAAATATAGATAAAGAGCAGATGATGGAATTGTCTATAAAATTTGTAAATTTTATAATTTTTAATACAGATTTAAGATAGAAGGGAATATATTTATAAGGAGAAAAGAAAAGGAGGGAAAATTGTGAATGAGAGAGATTATATAAAAGGAAGAGAGTGTTTAGTAGATTTATATAATAGCAAAAACACAGAGGATTACGAAAGCTTTGATGCAGATGAATATGAAAGAATAAATAATATAAAAGGTTTAGTCTTGAAAAATTTTAAGAATTTAGAGCTTATAGATGAAGCCTTAGATATAGATAGAAGAACAGAACTTACAGAGAAATTATTAAATAAAGGGTATAGTATAGGACGTGGGGCTTTAAAATATAATGATTTAGAAGCACGAATAGATATAATAGAAAATACTGCGTATGGCATAAATGTATATGTAATTGATACATCTACAAAAGTAAGTGAAAAAAGTAAAAGAAAGTGCGAGTTTATCCAATATATATGTGAAAAACTTCATATACAGATAGAAAAGATGATAGTAATCCATATAGATAATACTTACGTTAGAGAAAAAGACTTAAATCTTAATTTACTATTTAAAGGGGAAAGTTTAAAGGTAAGTAATGGAGAGGAAATTGAAGAAAAGATAAATGAAATAAATGATGTGATTAAAGGAAAAAAAGTTCAGGTGGATTTGAGTGTAGGATGTATACAGAACCCAAAATGTAAAGGTCTTTCAATATGTTTTCCAGAGGTTTTGAAAACCGATATATTTAAAATTGATGGAAGAAGTATAGGAAATGAAAAAAAGATAGAATATTTCAAAAATGGAATAAAAACATTTAGAGATGTAAAAGAAAAGCTTACTCCTAAAAATAAGTTTAAGATTATGTTAGATGCAGAAATAGAAAATAAGCAGTATCTAAATAAAAAAGAAATAGAAAAATATTTATCTAAGATAGAAAAATTCCCACTATATTTTTTAGATTTTGAAACTTTTCAAGAAGCAGTTCCAAGTTATGAAGGCCGAAGACCGTATATGCAAATTCCTTTTCAATACTCTTTGCATATATTAAGTAAGGATGGAAAACTTACTCATAAAGAGTATTTAGGTGAAGAGGGAACAGATACCACTAGACCCTTTTCAGAAAGCTTAATTAAAGATATAGAGGATGATGGTGGGCGAATAGTAGTTTATAATGCAGGATTTGAAAGTTCAGTTATAAAAAATATGGCAGAAATGCATAAAGATTTAAGAGGAAAGCTTGAAGAGTTGAATAAAAGAATAGTAGATTTAATGATACCATTTAAAGAAAAGCATATTTATAGAAAAGAAATGGGGTTTAGTTATTCTATAAAAAAAGTTTTACCAAGCTTATGTGGAAAAAGCTTTTCTTATGAGGGGCTAAATATAAGTAATGGAGAAATGGCAATGAAGGCATTTCCAAATCTTATTAAAAAAACAAAGGAAGAAAGAGAAGAGATAAGAAAAGACCTATTAGAGTATTGTAAATTAGATACTTTAGCAATGGTTAAAATATATGAAGAACTGAAAAAGATAATATAAATAGAGAGTACAGTTTTGTACTCTCTATTTTAGTCTTGTATGAATTTTTTGCATATAAAAAGCAATTAAAAGTGTTAAGCCGTAATCATAAATAAGAAATACGAATTCACTAATTATTAAAAGGACATATAGTGGAAACTCTGTAACCACAGGTCCTAAAATACTAATGAAAATAAAATAGTAAATAAATATAGAAATATTGAAAAATACTAATTTTATTAATATTTCAGTGGGTTTATGATGACGTTTTTTCTCAGCTAAATACTTAATAACACCATATAGCCCAAAAAATATTGTATACATAAGAGCAACTTCTAAATTAATCAATAAAAGAGATAAGATAGAAGAGCCTATATATACAGTCCATGCAGTTTTTAAATTACATTTAATTAACGCTACAGGAACAAATAAAGAGGCTACTGTAAGTAATGTTAAAGTATTTATTTGTATAAGTTGTGCTAAGTAAAGTACCACTAGGGTTAAAGCTATAAGGATTCCTCCAGTAGTAATATATGAAGCTTTACTCTTTCTCATAAAAAACTCCTTTTAATTAACAGCAGCCGATAATATCGCCACCACAACATTCACAAAGAGAATCAAGACACCAAAGATCCATACAACAACTACAAGCATTCATTCCATTTACATTATTAGTGTTATATGGATTAGAATATCCTCTATTTCTTTGAGTTAAGTTGCTAAGTGCTTGCCTATATTCAAAATTATTTGGGTCCATTTGAACAGCTTGATTTAAATAATTAAGAGCAGAATCAGCACGCCCAAGAGAAAAATATGTAATTCCCATTAAATAATGCCACTCAGCATTGTGATTTTGGATTGTGCTAAGCTTATCTAAAGCTAAATTAAAGTTTCTATTTTGAATAAGCATTCTTATTTCAGAAAATTCATTTGTATTAGAATTAGCATTTGAATAAGAGCCATTAGTAGATGCATTTTTCATTAAAGTATCATAAGCATCATTAATTTCTCTTAATTTCTCGTTAGCAAGTTCTTTTAATGGATTATCTGTAAATTGGTCAGGGTGATATTTTTTTACTAAAGCTCTGTACGCTTTTTTTATTTCATCTTGTGAAGCGCCTTCTCTAACGCCTAAAACCTCATATGGATTCATTATTAAATTCACTACCTTTCATTGAACAAGTTTTATTTTTATTTATAATTTTTGTGTACCTATCCATCATACCTAATTCTATGATATTTTTTATTATATCATTATTACGTTTTAATGGAAGTTTATAGAAGTAATCTCTACATGTACATGCACTGCTTAAAATACTAAATTCTAATCGTTCCTTTATATTAGCTAAAAGGTCAGAATAATTTAGATTTTCCCTATTATATAAAAAATTAAGTGGATTAAACTTATTTTTTTCTATATCTTCTTCTAAATCATCAAGAGCATCAATAAGATAAATCCATTTTCCAAGTGAATAACCAAAGTAATAAAGGTCTTCACGAAGGTCAAAAGAATCATTTCTAAGTGAATTTGGATACATCATTAAAATGTTTCCTACTATTTCAGCAAAAGGATGACAAATATCATCTATAGAATTGAAATCTTTAGAAGATTCAAGAAGAGCGAGTTCCTTTAAGGATTTCTCAATCTTTTCATTAATTACATTTATTTTAGATGAAAACTTTTTTTGATAAGGGCTTAAAAAGAAAAGACTTGCCTTACTTTTAAAAGTTTTATCATCAGTAAAATCATCTAACATTTTATAATAAAATAAAGATACATTCATGTTAGCTGCATAATCAACAGCAGAATTACTTACAATAACAGGCTTTTTTTTAGCTGGATGAACAAAGCATCGTAGCATTTTAGCCTGTTCTTTTTCATCTATTAAGCCATCTAAGAAAAGAGATAAAAAAGTCATATCATAATTAAGTGCCATTCTAGGTAAATTACCAAATTGTTTTTTTATAGAATGACAAAGCCCACAATAATAACCATTAAATAAATTAAACTCTTTTATTTTAAGCTCTGGCTTTAATGGAGTAACATATCCAAACAATAAAAACACTCCTTTAAATTTAAGTATAAAAGTATTATACAATAAAAAAATCTTAATAAATAGATAAATATCTAATTTTTAGACAGTATAAGGAGAACAAAGGATATAAAACTTCATAATATATAATATATGAATAAATGTGGTGATATTATGGAAATAAAAGTATTAAAACGAAATTTTCAAATTGAAAAGTTAGAAGAAGATAAAATTCAAACAAGTATAAGAAATACAGGTATTGATATAGGACTTTGGTTAAGTTCAAAAGAGATAAAAATAATAACTAAGGCAGTATTCAAAAAAATAAAAGAGATAGCCACTAAAAAAAATGAGGAAAATGAATATATTGTTAGTATATTTGAAATAAGAGGAATAGTTATAGATACTTTAATAAAGCTTAGATACATTAAAGTAGCTGAAGCTTATATAAATTCATTATTTTAAAGTAATTAACTATAATGTATAATAATAGGTGAAAAGGGTAAAAAGGGAGAGACGAGAAGTGAATTTATTAATAGTATTGGGTGGGAGTATAATACTTTTGGTAGCAGGAATTAGTTTTATAGGGCTACTAGGAAGTGAAAGAGATACAAAAAATATAGGATATAGAAAAAAATGATGTGAAAGACTGCAATATATTTGTAGTCTTTTTATTTTGGGAAAAATTTAAAAATAAAAGTTTTAGATAGCGAATTAAGTTAAGAGGCATACTATATATAGAAGATATTTGTAGGAGTTGAATTTGTGATGAAAGTAAAGAAAACTTTTGCAGCAGGTTCTATAGGCATAGCTTTAGTAAGCGTATTAGGATTAGCTTTATATATTATTGCAAAAGAAAAAATAGAAGTTAAAGAAGTTTAATATAAAGCTCTAAAACCTAAGGTGTTTTAGAGCTTTTCTTTGCATATTATGTAAAGAAATGGGGAATATAAAGAAGAAAATATATTAGGAGGAATTAACTTTGGAAAAAATAAGAATAAATAATATTGATATAGCATTTGAGGGTGAAAAAACAATTTTAGAATTAGCAAGAGAGAATAATATACAAATACCTGCTTTATGTTATTTGAAGGAATGTTATCATAAAGGGATTTGTGGAATGTGTTTAGTTAAAATTGAAGGGAAGGAAGGATTTTTTAAAGCTTGCTCAACAAAAGCAGAGGATGGATTAGTTGTAAGCTCTGAAGAAGAAGAGATAAAAGAAGAAGTAAAGAAAAAGGTCTCGGAACTTTTAGATAAACATGATTTTAAATGTGGCGGATGTAAGAGAAAAGAAAACTGTGAATTATTTAGATTAGTTATAAAAACTAAAGGAAGAGCAACAAAGCCATACATAGCAAAAGATGGAGTTGAGTATTTTGATGATAGAAGTCATGCATTACATTTAAATAGGAATAGATGTATAAAATGTGGTAGATGTGTAGCTATGTGTAGAGAAGAAACTACTACAAAATCAATTATATTTCATGATTTAGAAAATGGAGAAAGAATAGTAGGCCCACGAGAATTAAAATGCTTTGATGATACGGGATGTCTTCTTTGTGGTCAATGCTTAACAGTATGTCCTGTTGATGCATTGCAAGAAAAATCACATATAGAAATGGTAGAAGAGGCATTAGCGGATGAAAATAAACATGTAATTGTAGCAATGGCACCAGCTGTTAGAGCTGGATTTGGTGAAATGTTTAATATGGGCTTTGGAGTTGATGTAACAGGAAAGCTTTATACAGCAATGAGAGAGGTTGGATTTGATAAAATTTTTGATATAAACTTTGGAGCAGATGCAACAATAATGGAAGAAGGAACAGAATTTATAGAAAGAATAGAAAAGGGAGGACCTTTTCCTATGTTTACTTCATGTTGTCCAGGATGGATAAGACTTGTAGAACATTATTTCCCAGAGTTAATTCAGAATCTTTCAACAACTAAATCACCGCAACAGATTTTTGGTGCAGCAAGTAAAAGCTATTATCCTCATATAGCAAAAATAAAACCAGAAAATATTTTTACAGTAACAATAATGCCATGTATAACAAAGAAGTTTGAAATGAATAGACCAGAGATGGAGAACGACGGAATAAGAAATATAGATGCAGTATTAACAGCAAAAGAACTTGGAAGAATGATTAAAAAAAGAAAAATTGATTTTGAAAATTTAGAAGAAAGTAGTGTAGATGAAGCTATGGGAATGTATAGTGGAGCAGGAGCTATATTTGGAGCAACTGGTGGAGTGATGGAGGCTGCACTTAGAACAGCTATGGATAAACTAGAAGGAAAAAGTTTAGAAGATGTTGATTATACAGAAGTTAGAGGATTCCAAGGAATAAAAGAAAGTATTATAAAAATAAAAGGAGAAGACCATAAAATTGCAGTAATAAATGGAGCTAAAAACTTTTTTAAATTTGTTGAAGAAGGAAATTTAGAGAAAGGATATAGCTTAGTTGAAGTTATGGATTGTCCTGGAGGATGTATAAATGGTGGTGGTCAACCACAGGTTTCATCTTTAGATAGAGAAAAATTTGACTTTAAAAAATTAAGAGCAAGTGTTTTATATAATCAAGACGCAAATGTTGTTAAAAAGAGAAAATCCCATGAAAATGAAGCAATAATAAAAATGTATGAAGAATATATAGGTGAACCAGGAAAAGGAAAGGCTCATGAATTATTCCATACAACATATAGAAAAAGATAGAAGTGAAAAGTCCTTTTAAGTAAGGACTTTTTTTATTAAAAAATAAAGTATTAAAAATATTTACAAGATATAAATAAAGATGGAATAAAAGTGAATAAAAAATTACAAAATATTAAAATTAAAGAGGTAAAGGTTTAAAAGTATAAAAGTTAATACAAAATTAAAATAACTTTCCGTGAATATTAATAAAAAAATAGTATTCTTACTATAATATTGAAAATCAGGGGAGACTATTATGAAAAACAATAAAATTTCTATGTTAATTGCAGCAAGTATGACAATGGCTACAGCAATAGTTGCAAAGCCAGCAACAGCAAGCTTTGGAGCAACAATACATCATAAAGAAATTAAGCAAAAAACTAAAAGTTTAAAGAAAAGTGATAGTGAATCGAATAAAGAGGAAGAAACAGGAAAAGAAAGCAATCTAAAAGGATTACAACTTCAAAAAGTAAATATATTAACTGGAAAAGTAATAAAAACAACAAATGAAGAAAATGCACAAGAATTGAATGTTGTTTTTAACGGTTCAAATCATATGACATATTATAATGGGAAGAATGTAAGTCCTGATATGGAGCAAACAAAATTTCATTCTAAAACTCAAGAAAAGCTATATAAATACTTAATGAATCCTAATAATAGATGGGCAGCAGAAAATCAAGCTATAGGATTACATGATGGAGATATTTATAATGATTGCGTATTCTTCCTTTCTTCAGCACTTAGGAATATAGGAATAAATATTCCAGACAATATAGGATATACAACAAATCTTATGAATGAATTACAAAGCTTAGGATGGGAAAAGGAAACAGATTTAAGTACGTTAGAAGCAGGAGATATCTGTTTTGCAGGAACTGCACATACGTATGTATTTATGGGATGGGCAAATAAAGAAGAAGGCATCGCATGGGTATGTGACAATCAATTCTCATGGTTTGGAACAAACTTTCATCCAAGAACACAACATAGTGAAGTTAGTGAAGATGTAAGTCCAACTACATGTTATTATAGACTGCCAAGCACATATACAGTTGGAGGAAATCCAAATAAAGTGGACATGCCTATAAATTATGATTATAAAGTAGGAACAGTAAATGTTTCAGATTTAAATGTAAGAAACAGTGCAAGTTTAAATGGAAGCATTATAGGAACTGTATCTGAAGGAACAAGAGTTCAAATTTTAGGACAAGCAGGTAGTTGGTATAAGATAAATTATAATGGTCAAACAGCATATGTTTGGGCAAATTATATAAATGGAAGTGCACCGAAAATAAGCAAACCATATAATATAACTGGAACTAAAGAGTCAACTACAACAAATGAAAATCTAGGAACTGGAATTATTGATTTTAATGGAAATACACATACTGCAGTACAAAGTGGACCAACATGGAATTCCACATACTTAGGGGATTTAGAAAATGGAACAAAGGTAAATATTATCGGAGAAAGTGGAGATTGGTACAAGGTTCAAAGTGGAAATAATATAGTTTGGGTATTAAAGTATAGAGTAAATATACAAAAGGCGAAAAAAACAACTCAAACAGTCAAAAAAGTAGATACAATGAATAATGGAAAAGTCTTAGGAAATGGTGTTATAGAATTTAAAGGAAATACACATACAGCAATACAAAATGGACCAACATGGAATTCGAAATATTTAGGAGACTTCCAAAATGGAACAAAGGTAAATATTATTGGAGAAAGTGGAGATTGGTACGAGGTTCAAAGTGGAGATACTGTAGCATGGGTATTAAAGTATAGAGTAAATACAATTTTAAATGAAAAAATATTAAATACTGGAGTTATAAACTTTGAAGGAAATACACATACAGCAATACAAAATGGACCAACATGGAACTCAAAATATTTAGGGGACTTCCAAAATGGAACAAAGGTAAATATTATTGGAGAAAGTGGAGACTGGTATGAAGTTCAAAGTGGAGATATTATAGCATGGGTATTAAAATATAGAGTAACTACAAATTCAAATAAGCAAACACAGGTAAAGCCTAGCAAAAAGAAAAGTGATACTACAACAAATGAAAAAATTAATGGAGTTGGAATAATTCAATTTAGTGGAGGACCATTTACAGATATACAAAGTGGACCAACATGGGAGTCAAACTTTGTAGGAGAGTTAACAAATGGAACTAAAGTTTCAATAGTTGGAGAAAATGGAGATTGGTTTGAGATAACAAATGGAACTGGAACTGCATGGGTATTGAAAAATAGAGTATCAACAAGTGTGAATATGAAAGTATTAGGTACAGGAATAGTAGACTTTGCAGAAGGACCATTTACAGATATACAAAGTGGACCAACATGGGAATCAAATTTCGTAGGTGAACTAACAAATGGAACTAAAGTTTCAATAGTTGGAGAAACTAACAATTGGTTTGAAATAAAAAATAGTGATGGGGTAGCTTGGGTTCTTAGAAATAGAATAAACACAATTTTAAATGGAGATGTATCAGGAACTGGTTATATCAATTTTAGTGGAGGTCCATTTACAGATATACAAAGCGGACCAACATGGGAGTCAAACTTTGTAGGTGAACTAACAAATGGAACTAAAGTTTCTATAATTAGAGAAAGTGGAGACTGGTATGAAATAAAAAATGGAGATGGGACTGCTTGGGTGTTGAAAAATAGAGTGGACTCTGGAATTGGAGAAAAAGTAATCCAAACAGGAATCGTAAATTTTGAAGGAAATACACATACAGCAATACAGAGTGGACCAACATGGAATTCAGATTATCTAGGTGATTTACAAAATGGAACGGTTGTAAATATAATAGGTGAAAGTGGAGACTGGTATAAAGTAAAAGATGGAGCTGGAATTGCATGGGTATTAAAGTATAGAGTAAATACTAAAGCTCATCAGGTTTTAGGTGAAGGGGTAATAACATTTGCAGGAGGACCTTATACAGATATACAAAAAGGACCAGCTTGGGATACGGGGTTAATTGGAACATTAACAAATGGAACAAAGGTAACTATTACTGGAGAACAAGGTGAATGGTATGAAATTGAAAATGGTGATGGGGTAGCATGGGTATTAAAAAACAGAGTTAACACAAATCTTAATGAGGGATTGAATCCTATAATTAAGACAGGATATATAAAGTTTACAGGTGGGGATTTTACGGATATTGTTAGTGGACCATCATGGAATTATAATTTTGTAAATGAATTAAATAATGGAACTAAAATAAATATTGTAGCGGAAAATGGGAAATGGTATGAAATACAATATGGAAATGGAACAGCATGGGTATTAAAAAATAGAGTTAGTTTTGAAAAACCAAGTGGAAATACAACATATAAATACGTTAATTATGGAACGTCTATGAGTAATTATGTAAATGAAGAGGTCCAAAATTATGAGGATTGCTTTGGAGGAGATTTAAGTCAAAGTCAAATAAATAATGCAGAAGAGGCTATTTCAAATGCAGTAAATCCAGCAGATGCACAGACAAAATATGAATTCTTAAGAGTTGATAGATATAGAGCTGTAAACTATGAAAAATTCCAACAACTTTTACAAGGAAAAGGAGTATTTTCAGGGCAGGCACAAGGGTTTATAAATGCAGCTAAAGAGTATAATCTTGATCCAGTATATTTATTAGCACAATCAGCACTTGAAACTGGTTGGGGAACTAGTAATTTTGCACAAGGAATAACTATAACACAAATAGCAAATGAAAATGCACCAATATATCAAAATGGAAATTTAGTAGGATATCAGATGATAAACCTACCTAATCCAGTAACTGTATATGATTTATTTGGAATTGGAGCAGATGATTCAAATGGATATTTTCCAAATAAGGCAACTGTTTTAGGTACAACATATGCTTATAACCATGGTTGGACAAGCGTGGCAAGTGCATTAAAGGGCGCAGCACAATTCTTGTCAGCAAATTATGTTCATAATTCAGATATAGCACAAAATACGCCATTTGAAATAAGATATATAAATGCACCGGCAGGAGATATTTGGCACCAATATGCATCAGAAGTGAATTATGGAGAAGAAATTGCAAGTATAATACAAGAAAACTCAGATTTATATTTAGATACAGATAATTTCACATTTAATATACCACAATTTTCATAAGAGAGAATTTAGAAATAAGCTTATTATTAAATTAATAGGCTTATTTTTATATTAAATCGTATTTATTGAATATTAAACTAAATTTAATAAATTTACTAAATATTTCTAAATAGTTCATTGAATTTTAATCTTGAAATGATAACTTATACATAAGTATTAAAATGAAGTGAGGTCAAATAATGAATAAAACAAAAGTTAAATCTATTATAGCTGTTGGTTGTATAATAGGGGCTTTAATTACAATAAAACCAATGGAATCTTATGGTCAATCATTACATCATACACAAGCTACAGTAAAAGAAAAAACTAGTGATATAGGGAAAGAAAATACAAAAATTGAAAAAGAAAAAGCAAGTGTAGAACTTAGACAGATAAATATTTTTACAGGTCAAGAGGTAAAAACTACACAAAAGCAAAGAACACAAGAGTTTAGTATTATATTTAATGGAGATAATCATAGTAGTTATTTTAATGATAAAAATCTAGGTCCTAAAATGAGACAAACAGATTTTCACTCTAAGACACAAGAAAAATTATACAATTATTTAATGAATCCAGATAACAGATGGGCAGCGGAAGACCAGGCAGTAGGAGCTCATGGTGGAATATTAGAAAATAACTGTGTGTTTTTTGTTTCATCAGCCCTTAGAAATATTGGAATAAAAATACCAATGGATATTGGATATACAACTAATTTAGAAAGAGAATTAACTTCTTTAGGTTGGGAAAAAGAAACAAATTTAAGTACTTTAGAAGCAGGAGATATATGTTTTGCAGGGCAAGCACATACTTATGTATTTATGGGATGGGCAAATAAAGCTGCGGGTGTAGCATGGGTTGCAGATAATCAATACTCATGGTATGGTTCAAACTTCCATCCAAGAGATAAGCATGAGGTTCCAGCAAATGATACGAGTAAAACAACATGTTATTATAGATTACCAGGCAATGTAGATATTGGTGGACCAGATAATGTTCCAGATATGCCGGAAAATTACAACTATACTATTGGTACATCAAATGGTAGCGTTAATGTAAGAAAAAGCCCAACTACTGATTCAAGTATAGTTGGAACATTAACTTATGGAGAAAGAGTTAAGATAGTAGGTCAAACTGGAGATTGGTTTAAGATTAGATACAATAAGCAATATGCTTATGTATATGCACCACTAATAAATGGACAAGCACCTAAATTCTCAAGCCCATATGAAAATGTAACTGATTTAAATCAAAAGGGTTATATAGATTTTGATGGTGGAAATTATACAAGTAGCCAAGATGGACCAACTTGGTACAATAAAAGTGTAGCGGATATATATAATGGAACTGCAGTAAAAATAACTGGAGAAGCGAATGGTTGGTACAGATTAAACTACTATACTAGCAATGGGAATTTATCACAAAAATCAGCTTGGGTGCCAAAATACAGAGTTTCAATATTAAATAATGAAATTGAAGGAATGGGAACTGTAAATGGAACTTCAGGAAATTATACTTATGCAAGAACAGGGCCATCATGGGCAGGTACAAGTACTGTTGGAAGTATAAATAAAGGTGTTACAGTAAATATACTTGGAGAAAGCCATGGCTGGTACAAGGTAGCCTTTGATGGAAAAGAGGCATGGGTTCCAGGAAATAGATTAGATACATCATTAAATAAAAATGAAAAGCCAATAAGTAGTGGAGTTATAAATAACGGAACTGTAGGGTATACTTCAATTCAAGGTGGACCATCATGGAGTGATGATTGCATAGGAAGTTTAAATAATGGAACAAAAGTAGAAGTTGTCTCAAGTTATAATGGATGGACTGAAATAAACTATAAGAATGCAACAGGGTGGTTACCAAGTGATAGATTACAAGGTTCAAGTGTAGTGGGAATAGGAACTGGAACTGTAGATTTCCAAAACGGACCATACACATATGTAGTAGATCAAAACTCATGGAATGGAAATGTTTTAGGTTCAATAAATAACGGAACAAAAGTAACAATACTGGCTAAAAAAGCAGGTTGGTATAAGATTGAATATAAAAACGGAACTGGGTGGGTACTTGGAAACAGAATAAACACAAGCTTAAACTGTAATCAAAAAGTATTATCAGAAGGATATATAAATAATGGTTCTGTAGGATACACATATGTTCAAAGTGGACCAGCATGGAATGATGATAATATGGGAAGCTTAAATAACGGAACAAAAGTAGAAGTTGTCTCAAGTTACAATGGATGGACAGAAATAAACTATAAAGACTCTACAGCATGGCTTCCAAGTGATAGAGTTTCAAAATCACAGCTAGTAGGAATAGGAACAGGAACAGTAGCTTTCCAAAATGGAGCATACACATATGTAGTAGATCAAAACTCATGGAATGGAAATGTTTTAGGTTCAATAAATAACGGAACAAAAGTAACAATACTAGCTAAAAAAGCAGGTTGGTATAAGATTGAATATAAAAATGGAACAGGATGGGTACTTGGAAACAGAATAAATACAAGTTTAAACTGTAATCAAAAAGTATTATCAGAAGGATATATAAATAATGGTTCTGTAGGATACACATATGTTCAAAGTGGACCAGCATGGAATGATGATAATATGGGAAGCTTAAATAATGGAACAAAAGTAGAAGTTGTCTCAAGCTACAATGGATGGACTGAGATAAACTATAAAAATTCTACGGCATGGCTTCCAAGTGAGAGAGTTTCAAAAATACAGTTAATGGGAACAGGAACAATAGATTTCAAAAATGGATCATACACATATGTAGTAGATCAAAATTCATGGAGTGGAAATGTTTTAGGTTCAATAAATAACGGAACAAAAGTAAATATACTAGCTAAAAAAGCAGGTTGGTATAAGATTGAATATAAAAATGGAACTGCATGGGTACTTGGAAATAGAATAAATACAAGTTTAAATTGCAATCAAAAAACTATAAGAACAGGAAAAATAGACAATGGTTCTGTAGGATACACATATGTTCAAAGTGGACCAGCATGGAATGATGATTATATGGGAAGCTTAAATAACGGAACAAAAGTAGAGGTTGTCTCAACTTATAATGGATGGACTGAAATAAATTATAAAAATTCTACTGCATGGTTACCTAGCGATAGAGTTAAGTAGGGAAAATAGAATTTAGGTATAGATAAAATTTTACAGGTATATAAAATTTAAAATGGACAAAAACTATAGATAACCTTCATAGGCAGAAGGTTAGGGTTTAGTATTGGGAGGCTACATGGATAAATGTAGTCTCTTTTTAGTAAATTCTTAAAAGCGTGGTAAAGATATTTTTACCACGCTTTAATTATTTTTTGCATTTAAAAGAAAGGTTATAAATACAGATTATTAAACAAAGAAATAAAATAAAAAGTTGAAGGCATAAAATAAGAAAAAAAGTTTTAAATATAAATGAAATTAAAGTAAAAAATAATATAGAAATACCAGAATATAAAAAAGGTTTTCCAACAAAAATAGAAACTTTATCTTTATCATGGATATTAGGGTCAAAGTTACTAAGCATATCACCAGCATTAAATTTTACCATAACCCCTCCAAGGAGTGTGAAAAGTCCACCACCTAAAAATCCAATTATAAGAACTGCTAAAAAGTTTTCATTCATAAGATAAATAATCTCCTTTACAAAGTACATTGAAATATTTAAATAATATATTCGACATATTACTTAAAAAACCTTTAAAGTTAAAAAAAGTAAAATAAATTCATAAAATACGAATAAATAAAACTTAAAATAAATAAAAAGTTTGTTATATAACGAAATATAAATAAAAAATTAAGAATAAAGTTGACTTTGTAAAAAACTGGTGCTATCCTAAAATTACCAAGGGATAATATGTAAAAATAAAGAATCGGTATTATTGGAGGGAAAAAGGAATGGCTTTAGTTAGAACTATATTTGTTGAAAAAAAAGAAAAGTTTGATGTAGAAGGGAAATTACTTTTAGAGGATTTAAGAGAAAATTTATCAATCCAAGGATTAAAAAAGGTAAGAGTTATAAACAAGTATCTTATTGGTGATATAAGTGAAGAGTTTTATAAAAAAAGTATAAAAACTATTTTTTCAGAATTACCTGTAGATAATATTTATGAAGAAAATTTAAGTTTAGACCTAAATGAAAAAGTTTTTGGAGTAGAGTTTTTACCAGGACAGTATGATCAAAGAGCAGATTCAGCAGAAGAATGTTTAATGCTTTTAACTAGTGGTGATAAAATAGCTGTAAAATCAAGTAAAGTTATAGTTTTAAATGGAGACATAAATGAAGAAGAATTTTTAAAGATTAAAAAATATTATATAAATCCAGTAGATTCAAGAGAAGTTAATATTTATGATAAAGAACTTCAAAGCAATCATAATGAGCCTTCAATGGTTCAAACTTTAGATGGATTTACTAAAAAAAGCTTAGAAGAAATAAAGCTATTCCATAAAGAATTAGGCTTAGCTATGACATCTGAAGATTTAGAGTTTATAAGAGGATATTTTGAAAGAGAAGAGAGAGATCCAAGTATTACAGAAATAAAAGTTATTGATACTTATTGGTCAGATCACTGTAGACACACTACTTTTTCTACGAAGATAAAAGAAATTGAAATAGAAGAAGGAAAATATACAGTGCCAGTAAAAAAAGCTTATGAAGCTTATATAAAATCAAGAGATTTTGTTTATGGAAATGATACTACTAGAGATATAAACTTAATGGATTTAGCAGTTATATGCATGAAGGAATTAAGAAAGAAAGGATATGCAGAGGATTTAGATATATCAGATGAAATAAATGCATGTTCTATAAATATAAATGTAGAAACAGAAAAAGGGATAGAAGAATATCTTTTAATGTTTAAAAATGAAACACATAACCATCCAACAGAAATTGAGCCATTTGGAGGAGCAGCAACTTGTCTTGGTGGAGCAATAAGAGACCCATTATCAGGTAGAACTTATGTATATGGAGCTATGAGAGTTACAGGTTCAGGAGATCCAACAGTAAAAATTGAAGATACTTTAAGTGGAAAATTACCACAAAGAACAATAACACTTGGAGCAGCTAGTGGTTATAGTTCTTATGGGAATCAAATAGGACTTGCAACAGGACAAGTTGATGAAGTATATCATCCAAATTATAGAGCAAAAAGAATGGAAGTTGGAGCGGTTATTGCAGCAGCACCAAAGGAAAATGTAAGACGTGAAGAGCCAAGCCTTGGAGATATAGTAATTCTTTTAGGTGGAAAAACAGGAAGAGATGGAATTGGTGGAGCAACAGGTTCTTCAAAAGAGCATAATGAAGAATCCATAAATGAATGTAATGCAGAAGTTCAAAAGGGAAATCCTCCAACAGAAAGAAAGATTCAAAGATTATTTAGAAATAAAGAAGTTACAAGAATGATAAAAAGGTGTAATGACTTTGGAGCTGGTGGAGTTTCAGTTGCAATAGGAGAACTTTGCAGAGGACTTGATATAGATTTAGATAAAGTACCTAAAAAGTATGAAGGCTTAGATGGAACTGAAATCGCAATATCAGAGTCACAAGAAAGAATGGCAGTTGTAGTTGAAAAAGAAAATGTAGAAAGGTTTATAGAACTTTCTAAAAAGGAAAACTTAGAGGCAGTAGTAGTAGCTAAGGTTACTGATACAGAAAGATTAAGAATGTATTGGAGAGGAACTTCAATAGTTGATATAAAAAGAAGCTTTTTAGATACAAATGGAGTTACAGGAGAAACTAATGTAACTGTAAAAAATCCTAGTGAATATCTATTCAATAAGGAAAATGTAAATGTTAAAGAAGAGTGGATAAAAACTTTAAATAATTTAAATGTTTGTGATAAAAAAGGATTAATAGAAAGATTTGATTCAACTATAGGAAGTAGAACAGTTTTAATGCCTTTAGGTGGGAGATATGCTAAGACTCCTGCTGAAGGAATGGTATTTAAAATTCCAGTAGAGCAAGGTGAATGTAAGGATGCTTCAATAATGACATATGGATTTAATCCAGAGCTTTCTATGTGGAGTCCATTCCATATGGCATATTATTCAGTTATAGAATCAATTACAAAATTCTGTTGTATCGGCGGAGATTATAAAAAAGCAAGGTTAACTTTCCAAGAATACTTTGAAAAATTAGGAGAAGATTCAAAGAGATGGGGAAAACCTTTTTCAGCACTTTTAGGTGCATATAAAGCACAAATGGATTTAAAAATCCCAGCAATAGGTGGAAAAGATTCAATGTCAGGAAGCTTTAAAGATATTGATGTACCTCCAACACTTGTATCTTTTGCAGTAGGAATGATAAAAGCTAAAGATGCAGTATCACCAGAGTTTAAAGAAATAAATTCAAAAGTGGTTTTAGTTAAATCAGAAAAGATAGAAGATGGAACTTTAAATACTGAAATGTTTAAAGCTAACTTAGAAGGCTTAAATAAGCTTATATTAGATGGAAAAGTTTTAAGTGCATATTCACTTAAGTTTGGTGGAGTATGTGAAGGCTTAAGCAAAATGTGTCTTGGAAATAATATTGGAATCCAAGTGGAAAATTTAAGTAAAGATGAGTTATTTGGATTTAACTATGGAAGCTTTATATTAGAAGTTAAAGATTTAGATATATTAGAAGGTTTAAATTATAAATTAATAGGACAAACTGTTGAAGAAAAAGCTATAAGCTATAAAGAAATGGATATAAAACTAGAGTTAGATGTAGTAAGTACAGAGTATGAAAGAAAGCTTGAAAAAGTGTTTAAGAGAGAAACTGAAAAAACTTCAGAAAAGGTTCAAACTGTTCTTTATGAAGGAAGTGGAAAAAAATCACCTATTATAAAGGTAGCTAAGCCAAGAGTAGTAATACCAGTATTCCCAGGAACAAACTGTGAATATGATTGTGCAAATGCTTTTAGAAAAGAAGGAGCAGAAGTTTCAGAAGTTGTTTTAAGAAATTATAGCAAAGAAGCTCTTTTAGAATCTATAGATGATTTAAAGAAAGAGATTGATAGAGGACAAATTATAATGCTACCTGGAGGATTCTCAGCAGGAGATGAGCCAGATGGGTCAGCTAAGTTTATAGTAAATGTTTTAAGAAATGAAAAAATAAGAGCATCAGTAATGGAACTTTTAAATAATAGAGATGGATTAATGCTAGGGATTTGTAATGGCTTCCAAGCCTTAATGAAGCTAGGATTATTACCTTATGGTGAGATTTGTGACATTGAAGAAGATATGGGAACTTTAACTTATAACAATATAAATAGACATATGTCATCAATGGTTAGAACAAAAGTTGTATCTAAAAAATCACCATGGTTTAATGAAGTAAATTTAGGAGATATTCATAGTGTTCCAATATCACATGGAGAAGGAAAGTTTGTAGCACCAGAAAGTTTATTAAAAGAACTTATCAAAAATGGACAAGTTGCAACACAATATGTGGACTTAGAAGGAAGAGTTTCTATGGATATGCCTTATAATCCAAATGGCTCAAGCCTTGGAATAGAAGGAATTACAAGCCTTGATGGAAGAATATTAGGTAAGATGGCTCATTCTGAAAGGATTGGAGAAAATCTTTATAAAAATATAGATGGAAATTTTGATCAGAAGTTATTTAAATCAGGAATAAATTATTTTAAATAAAAAGGAGTGTATTTTATGAAAGTAGCAATATTTTTTGGTAGTAAGTCAGACACAGAGGTAATGAAGGGAGCAGCTAGTGCTTTAAAAGAGTTTGGAGTTTCTTATAAAGCTTTTATTCTTTCAGCACATAGAGTTCCAGAGAAATTAGAAGAAACTATAAAAGAAATTGAAGACTTAGGATGTGAAGTTATTATTGCAGGAGCAGGTCTTGCAGCACACCTGCCAGGGGTTATAGCATCTCAAACAGTACTTCCAGTTATAGGAGTTCCTGTTAAAGCTGCAATAGGTGGAATTGATTCACTTTTATCAATAGTTCAAATGCCAAAATCTATTCCAGTTGCAACAGTTGGAATAAATAATAGTTACAATGCAGGAATGTTAGCGCTTCAAATGCTTTCATTAAAATATCCAGAGATTAAAAATAAATTAGTAGATTTTAGAAAAGATATGAAAAGAAAATTTATTGAAGAAAATGGTGAAGGAGTGGAATTATAATGGTTAACATGTATGAAAAACTTTATGAAGGAAAAGCAAAACAAATTTTTAGAACTGACAATGAGGAAAATGTAATAGTTCATTATAAAGATGATGCAACAGCTTTTAATGGAGAAAAGAAAGCATCAATTGAAAATAAAGGTATTTTAAACAATGCAATAACTTCAATGATTTTTGAAA
>NZ_JBOFRG010000287.1:0-3679 GCF_051650885.1 Clostridium sp. | reverse complement strand
TACAACTAGAGGGAGTGTTATTTGTAATGAGAAAAACTAAAATGATTTGTACAGTAGGACCAGCGAGTGAAAGTGATGAGATATTAACTAAGGTTATAGAGGCAGGAATGAATGCTTCAAGACATAACTTCTCACACGGTGACCACGAAGAGCACAGAGGAAGAATGAACAAAGTTAGAGAAATAGCTGCTAAATTAGGAAAAGAAATAGCTATCGTTCTTGATACTAAAGGACCAGAAATAAGAACTGGTAAATTTGAGCCAAGCAAAGTAGAATTACAAAAAGGAACAGAATTTACAATCTTCGTTAAAGAAGAAGTTATAGGAGACGAAACTAAATGTTCAGTAACATATGACGGATTAGTTGATGATGTTGTAGCTGGAAACACTATCTTAATAGATGATGGTTTAGTTGGATTAACTGTTAAATCAGTAGAAGGAAACAAAGTAATTTGTGAAGTAATGAACACTGGATTAGTTGGAACTCACAAAGGAGTTAACGTTCCTGGAGTATCAATAAAATTACCAGCATTAACTGAAAAAGATGAAGCTGATTTAAAATTCGGTTGTGAAATGAAAGTAAATATGGTTGCTGCTTCATTCGTAAGAAAAGCAGAAGACGTAATTGCTATAAGAAAAGTATTAGATGAAAATGGTGGAAAAGATATCTTAATCTGCCCTAAAATAGAAAACCAAGAAGGTGTTGATAACATAGATTCAATAATCGCTGTTTCAGACGCTATCATGGTAGCTAGAGGAGATCTTGGAGTTGAAATTCCAATAGAAAACGTACCTGGAGTACAAAAAATGATAATTGAGAAATGTAATGGAGCTGGAATCCCAGTAATCACTGCAACTCAAATGTTAGATTCTATGATAAGAAACCCAAGACCAACAAGAGCAGAGGTTTCAGACGTAGCTAACGCTATATTAGATGGAACAGATGCAATCATGTTATCAGGAGAAAGTGCTAACGGAATTTACCCAGTAGAAGCAGTTTCAACTATGGCAAGAATCGCAACTGAAGCTGAAAAGCAATTAGATTACGAAGTAGCAGTATCAAAAGCTAAAAAACACATACCTGCAATAGCTGGTGTTATTAGTAGAGCTGCATGTAATGCTGCAAATGAATTACAAGCTGCTGCTGTAGTTACTTCAACTAAGAGTGGAGCTACTGCTAAGAGATTATCTCAATGCAGACCAGAGTGTCCAATCGTTGCTATTACAAATGATGAAGTAGTTGCTAAGCAATTAGTATTCTCATGGGGAGTATACCCAGTAGTTGCTGACAAATTTGAGTCAACTGACGCAATGATGGAGCAATCAGTAGTTATAGCTGAAGAAAGAGGATTCTTAGCTAAAGGTGATACAGTTGTTATTGCAGCTGGAGTACCAGTAGATAAGGTTGGAGCTACTAACTTAATGAAAATTGAAATAGTAGAATAGTATATATAAAAAGAAGTCTTAGGACTTCTTTTTTTATTTCCATTAATAATGTAAAAGGATATTCTCATTGCTACACTTGCAAATCAAGATTAAATTGTGAAGTAGGAAATGTAGTGAAGGCTAATGGATTATTGTTAAATAGAGAAGAGATACGATATCCTAAAAAAATTTACAGAACAAAAAGAGGCAATTGAAGAGTGCAGAAACCTTGGAAGAAGAATAATTGGATAGGTAATAAACTATTGAAATATAAAAAATACATTAAAATACCTATCTAAGTATAAAAAGTAAGAAAATCTTAATAATTATAAGTAGGGAAAATAAGATATAATGTATATTATCTATTGGAAAAGTGAAAACTTTTAAATATGTATAAGAGATTATACGGCAACTGATTTAAATTTACTCAAAATATTACGCTGTTGACGGCAACCAACAAAGTAATAGAAACAGATACTTAGAATTCTTTGGATTCTAAGTATTTTTTTTAGTTATTTTAAAGTAATTTGTTATTTTTTGGAGGTAGGGATGATATAATGAAAGAAATGAATTAAGGAGGGGAGCAGAGCGTGTTCTGCTAGACTGAATTTATGAAAGAAACATTTATAAAAAAAATTATAGTGAAAGACTATAAAGTGCTAAAGAAGAATGAGTTTGAGTTAAAGTCAGAGAATTTAATAATTACAGGAAAAAATGGTAGTGGAAAAACAGTTTTATTAGAGGCTATTAATACTTTTTTAGGTTCTTTGTTATTAAAGGATTATGAAAATGTCATAAACTTAGATAATGATATAAGAGAATGTAAAAAGAAGTTATATTTTCTAAGAGATGAAGAAATTTTAACAGAAGCATCTAAGAGTGAGATAAATAAGCTAAAGAATAGACTAGAATTTTTTAATTTAAAGGAAGATAAGTTTTGCAAAGGTGTAAGACTTCAATTAAAAGGTGATGGTGAGCTACAAAAGAGATTTGATTTAGGAGAATTTATATTCCTTTATTATAAATCAAGAAGAAATATAGAAATAGATGATGCCTTATTTAAGGAGTATTTACTGCAACTTAAGGATAGAGAGGAAGAAGCTATTGCTATAGATGATGAAGAAGAGCTTGTATTAATTAAAAGATGGTTTAATATGATAGAAAGATTATTTAAATCAATCTTTATGACAAAGGATTTAGAGTTTTCTTATAATGATGAGTTAGAAGATTATGCTATACATATGAAGAATAAAGCTCCATTAAGATTAAATGAACTGTCAGACGGACATACTGCAGCATTAAAATTCTTTATAGAGATAATGAGTAAGATGGAGAAGATTAGAACGAATAAATATGATGTTGAAGGAATTATATTAATAGATGAAATAGAAAGACATATTCATCCAAGCCTTCAAAGTAAGATGATTTATTTACTTAAAGAAACTTTTCCAAATATCCAGTTTATAATAACCACTATGTCTAAAGAAATAATTGAGAATAGCTATAATAGTTTTATCTACAACTTAGATAAATAAAACTCCATTTAGATAGAGGTTTAACTTAATCTAAATATATAGCTTAAATTTACTCCTTTTATAGGAACAGTTTAAATATAAGGCTGTTTTTATTAAGGAGTATTTTTTTTGAAAAAAATTTTAAAAAAAGTATTTACAATGGATAATTATTATTATATAATAAAAACATACCAAAGAGGTATTAAAAAAGATTGAAACTAAATTTTTAAAAGTTAAAATGGTTTTTAAAAGTTTAGAAGAATAAATAAAATTTATGTGTGTGAAAATTAGAGGAGGAAATTATTATGAAAAAGTATATTTGTACAGTATGTGGATACATTCACGAAGGAGAAATGGCACCAGAAAAATGTCCAGTATGTGGTGTTGGAGCTGATAAATTCAAAGAGCAAGTTGGAGAAATGGCTTGGGCTGACGAGCACAGAATCGGTGTAGCACAAGGTGTTGACGAAAGAGTAATCGAAGGATTAAGAGCTAACTTCATGGGAGAATGTACAGAAGTTGGAATGTACTTAGCAATGTCAAGACAAGCAGATAGAGAAGGACATCCAGAAGTTGCTGAAGCTTACAAAAGAATAGCATTTGAAGAAGCTGAGCACGCTGCTAAATTCGCTGAATTATTAGGAGAAGTTGTAGTTGCTGATACAAAAGCTAACTTACAAGCAAGAGTTGACGCTGAGTTTGGTGCATGTCAAGGTAAAAAAGATTTAGCTACTTTAGCTA
>NZ_JBOFRG010000286.1:0-1421 GCF_051650885.1 Clostridium sp. | reverse complement strand
AGTTTTCTCAGAATTATGAGAAAAGGTTTTGTAGTTATTAAGGTTAGGGTTAATCATCAACACAGGCATGAGGGCGTTACCTGATTTAATTCACTTTTACTTCCTTCTTAGTTTGAAACATATTTCAGTGTCACTGAGTGATGTGGGCGGGATTCTCATTCGTATGTCAGCAATGAGCATCTAAAGTCACTGGGCTTGTTCAGACAGAAAGCTGTCCGATCTGTTCGTTCAGGAGCAGCTAAACCGGAACAGGACGCTTCATGGACAGCCTGCAAAGCCAGACGTCTGAAATGTGCTGTGGTGCTATTTGGTAACAGCTATCAACACAAAGCATGCAATAAAGTATGGTAAAAAATCTAAATCACCTCTATTGGCCCAGGATGTGTACGCATGCAAGGAATCCCCAACCCAAGTTCTCTGTTCCAGCTTCTTAAATGGGAATATTTTCTGGTTTCTTTACTCCTCCGTGACAAACTGAATATCTTTGGGTTGTGGGCAAACCAAGACATTTGAGGTCTTGGGCTTTGGGGAACACTCGATCAACATTTTTCACAGTTTTCTGACATTTCATGGACCCAACAACTAATCGGTCAATCGAGAAAATGATCGACAGATTAATCGACAATGAAAATAATCGTCAGTTGCGGCCCTAGTTCTGAGTTGCTTTAAGTTCCATAAACAGTTTACAGGAATAGACATACAGCTAAAGGCAGGACAGCAACGTGTCTCTGGGAATTTCTAAACAAATCCAAGTAATGAAAAGGAATACATATCGAATGGGGTCTGTAATAGATGACTTCATATACACGAGGCCTATACATGTTAAAGCACACTGAGGTATAGCAGAAGTTTTAGTGTGTTAAAAGACGAATAGTTGAAAGAAATCAGGTGACAGACTGTAATAACCGTGTTTTAAGTCCTAACTGTGAGAAAGGGTCTCTAGATTTTTTCTTTGGTAAATGCAATACGCTTCTGTAGTTTAAAGTGTCAAACAATAAATCCCAACCGTTTACTCCGAGGCTGTGTTTCCACTGTACAGTGACTGTGACTGTTCAGAATAATTGGCACAGATGATTTGGTTGCTATCCATTCCCAGTCTACGCATATGCAAAGCAGAGCTAAAAACAGAGTCGACGCTGGATTCACATTCATCAGGTGGACACGAACACGACTCCAGCTCGTTTCACTGTCCCTATAAGTGGCCAAGAAAAGGAAACAAAACACTTTGCCGTGATAAATGGAAGAAAGAATGTATCCAGCCTGTGTGTTTTAGATTTTAGATAGACTAGATAAAGGCTTCATCTTGTTTCTCCTTACAGATAATGGGCAGCTACGTTGCCCAAAGAGCCGGGTTCGAGCAGCTGTCGGAGAGGACGTCACTTTGGAGTGCCACATTGATCCTGAACGTGATGTGACGCGTG
>NZ_JBOFRG010000285.1:0-4683 GCF_051650885.1 Clostridium sp. | reverse complement strand
ACCAGGGAACAACTGAGAACCCTGAAGACCTCACCGAACACCAGTTAGGTGAGGTACAATCACTTCCTGACTCTCCTAGCACATCTAGCTAGTGAGCATACAAAGGTTACAAAACTAAAACTAACCCAATAAATCGTTTAAAATCTTCTAAACTTGGTATTGATCTACTTTTTGAAAAATTGATTTTACATCAATATTGATATCATTTATTAAATATTTGATTTTTACTAAATATTGATCTACTTATCGAATATTTAATTTTTACTTAATATTGATCTCATTTATTTAATAGTTGTTTTTACTTAATTTTGATTTCATTTATTTAATAGTTGTTTTTTTACCTAATATTGATCTTTTTAGACTTCTTTTTGAGCTTTTATTTGATATTAATCTTTTAGACTTCTTTTTTTAGTTTTAATTTAATATTATTTCTTTTTGTCCTCATAATAGATTTTTTGACTTCATATTTATCTTTTACGATTAATATTGATCTTTTTTACTTCATATTTACTTTAAAATTTTACATATTCATTAAAGCTTCATAATTAATTAAAAATTTTACTTGATCATTTTAACTTAAACTCATAAATAAATTTATTGGGTTCAGTTTTTTCCCATTTAGATGTCAGTAGATTGTATAGAAAAGCCCAGTACGGAGTCTTTTTATCTGACAAGGTTTCTTAGTTAAAAGATCTTCAGAGTTATGAGTTTTCCCTGGTATCTTTGTTGCTTTCAAATAACATGGGTTTATTTAATTTAAAATATTTTAACAAGATGAAAAACGAACGTCTACAATTGACAAGACTTTTTTAAGATTAAGTAAAGTCTTATCTATGAATCTAGTAAACTCATGTCAGATACCAACATTCTATACTTGGTATTGATCTACTTATCGAATATTTGATTTTTACTAAATATTGATCTCATTTATTTAATATTTGATTTTTCTTAATATTGATCTTTAAGACTTCATATTTAATTTTTACTTAATATTGATCTTTTAGACATCATATTTGTTTTTTATTTAATATTGATCTTAAATATGTCAAGAAGAATTTTTACTTAATATTGATTTTTTAGACTTCATATTTGATTTGTCTTTATATTGATCTTTTGAACTTCATATTAACTTTTAAATTTTACATAAACATTTAAACTTCATAAATAATGTAAAATTTTACTTGATCATTTTAGCTTAAACTTATAAATAACTTTACTGGATTCAGTTTTTTGACATTTATACGTCAGTAGAATAAATAGAAGAGCCTAAGTACGGAATCTTTCATCTGACAAGGTTTCTCAGTTATGAAATCTTCAGTTTAGTGAGTTTTCCCTGGTATTTTCGGCTCGGATCTTGTGTCTTTCCTTCCATGTTCTAAATCATCAACTTCTCCTCTAGAACTCACCAAATTCTCCAATGCTTTCTCAATCTCTTCTTACACAACTTCGTCTTCGCTCTAGAAAGATATTCTCAAGAGTTTTCTTCAGCACAACAGACTAGATGTTTGCAACCAAGGTTAGTTTGATTCCCAGTTCTTGAATGTACTTCTTGTGATAAGCGTTACCACACTGTCCCATGTCAATATATAGGGAACTATTCTTGTTTAAGCTTTGTGTATTAATCAAAGCAAACAAGCAAGGAAATCCTACTTTTCTATTTTTTCATTCTCGTCAACTGTGAGAAGGTCTTGGTTGGTGATAGCTATCTCGACAATCATGATTTTCTTTCTCTTCTTATCTAATATACGAAAACTAGACTTGTTGTTTTTGACCTGAATGTCTGTTAAGATATACGTATCCATTCGTATTTCATCATTATCAATAGACATTACTTCTTTTACAACATGGGTTCTTCTTACTAGACTTTTAAAAGCCATACTTCTTACATAACAAGAGATGTAGACATCTAACTATCTGGTTGTGTCTTCTCATATAATCAAAGCCAAACATTAAATCACAATTGGTAGCTAGATGATCTAAAGTCTTTCTATGAGATCTGCAGTGAGGACATTGTTTTTTCAAGCCACAGAAGATATTTATATCTTGTAAAAAGCAGTACTTTGCTTCAGATCTAGCCTGATTGTCCCCTTTACCAATAATGTAGGAGACCCCTTTTTAATTTAGTTCATTCTTCCTTGCTCTGCACAGCTTTCAGTGATTTGTTGTTGATAAAATCTCGCCGTAGAGATAAGTATTTTATGATTTGACTGCTGTTTTTGGTGTCACAACACCCTCCAAGTTGTATTTGGTTTAAAGTACTTTAGTATTTGTGAGAGGTGTGATTTGTGTGGTATCTACCACATTACAAATATTTATTCTAGAAAATTCTAGATATAAATATTTAAAAAATTTTTAACCCATGTCAAATAAATATATTAATGACAAATTTTATTTAAAAAATGCTTTAGTCACCGGCAGGAAAGACGACCCTTTGAGAAGCCTAATTGAGAACTATCTCAAGGCAGGGTGCATCCCCCGGGACTACGCCAATTTGTTTTACTCTTTTACTTTAAGTATTGCTGCATGTCTAGTTGAGCTATTTCGAGCTACATTTAGAGAGTTAAACATGTTAAGTAGCATAATTTAAAAACTTTTCTCAACACACTTAAGTCCTGTTCTTATTCCATTTCTTTAAAGGTTAAGTCTCTCCTTACAGGCTGGCTATAAGTGGATATGATGCTTTATAATCATCTGAGAAATTTCAAAATCAAACCCTTTGTAATCTGTTATTTAAGCTTCAGAATGTTAACATGGTAGTTGATGACTGAAATCATATGTTCGGTGATGACTATAACATATTCATACCATTTAAGTTTTTCAAGCATAGTCGCCTAACAAGACTCATTATTAAAGCCTTTACAAGCTTAAAGATTTCTCATTTGATTGCACTTGTGGTGTTCACAGTGATTCCCAAGTATTTGTTTCTCTTTGACCCTCCTAGTATGACGACATCATCTTGACATCCATAGCAATTAGTAGAAGATTTTTTTTATTCATCTCAAGGCCTACTGCATTAAAGAATTTTTAAGTTTATTCATATATCACTATGAGATGAATTTCGTTATCTGCTAACAATTTAAGATGGTTCGTTACAATAATTGAGTATCAGTTTGTATTCTTGATTTGGATACATTGATTAAAGTTTTCTACTCAAAGGTTTCATACAAAGAACAAACAATAGTGGGAAAAAAAGAATCACCCTGAAGAAAGGCTCTTTCGATCTTCTTTGCCCCAAGGGACATGGAAAATAAAAAGGTTTTTTAGAAGCATTAATTTTTTACATGACTTTTATAGTCAGGACTCGACATATTAATTCATACATATTTGAATATTAGTTATTATTATTTATTTTGACTTTATATTTGTTTAAAACATAATCTTAATCATTTTTTAATACATCTTATATTTTTACTTAATATTGATCATTTTAACATAAAATTGATCAATTAGTATTCATATTTGATTTTTTAAAATATTGATCTTTAGTTTTATATTTGATTTTTATTTAATATTGATCTTTTAATCTTTAAAATCATCATCAAGTCTTCATATTATCTTTTATTCTTCATATTTATCTTTTACACTTTATTATGTTCTTTTAGACTTCATATTTACTTTTAAATTTTACTTGATCATTACAGATTAAAACTTATAAATAAATTTATTGGGCTGAGATTCTCTTTTCTTGCCATTTAGATGTCAGTAGATTGAATAGAAGAATTCCATAAAAAGTCTTTCATCTGACAAGGTTTCTTAGAAAAAAGAATCTTCATAGTTATGGTTTTCTCCTGGTACTGTCGGCTCGGGTCATGTGTTCTCCCTTCAATGTTCTACATCCTCAAAATCTCCTCTAGAACTCACCAGATTCTCCAATGCTTTCTCAATCTCTTCTTCCTCAGCCTCGTCTTTGTTCCAGACAGATACTCACAAGGGTTTTCTTCAGTACAACATACTGGATGTATGCTTGCAAGGTAGGATTGATTCACAGTTCTTGTAAATACTTCTTCTGATACGTCGTTACAAACTGTTCCATGTTATTACATAGGGGATTAGTCTTGTTTAGCTTTGTGTATTAATTCCGAGCTCATTAGAAAGAAAATCGTACTTTCTTAATTAAACATTCTCAACAACTGTAAGAAGATCTTTGTTGATTATACCCACTTCGACAATCAAGATTTCCTTTCTCTTCTTATCTAATACAAGAAAATCAGGCTTGTTATGTTGTATTTAGTGTCTGTTAAAATTACCCGTATCCATTCGTACTTCAACATTATCAATAGACAATACTTCTTGTACAGAGTGGGATCTTATCTTACAAGATTTTCTTAAGCCATACGTCAAACAAAACAAAATATTTAGACATCTTTTTAGCTCGTTGTGTCTTCTCATATAATCAAAACCAAACATTCAATCACACTTTTTAGCTAGATGATCTACAGTCTTTCTATGAGATCTGCAGTGAGGAAATTGTCCCTCCTGCCTACAAAAGATATTTCTATCTTGTAGAAAGCAGTAATTTGATTCAGATCTAGCCTGGTTGTTTCTATTTACCAATCATGTAGAAGACCCCTTGTTAAAACTTGTTCATTCTTCCTTGCTCTGTACAGAATTCCGTGATTTGTTCCCACTTAAATCTCGCCGTAGAGATAAGTATTTTGGGATTTGACTAGTGTTTTTGTGTCA
>NZ_JBOFRG010000284.1:0-1180 GCF_051650885.1 Clostridium sp. | reverse complement strand
TACAAGTGGTAAACCGAATATTACTGGCTCATTTATTTGGAAGATACCAGGTGCGATAGCAAGTTTTGCAAGTTCTCTTGACTCTTGCTTCTTAGAGAATATGAAGATAGCGATTAATAATGCTAAAGTTCCTCCAGATCCTCCTGGCATAGCGTATACGTCAACAAAGTTTCTTGTTAATACGTTAACAGCTTCTTTACCTTGGTTGATTAACTCTAAGTTTTCATTTAATGCTGGAGAGTACATAGCGTTTAACGCTGGCTCTACCATGTTCATTCCGTGTAATCCGAAGAACCATAATAATTGTGATAATGTTACTAACACAATATAAGTGATTGGTGACTTACCAAGTTGCATTAATGGCTCTTGGATAGCTTTTTCAATCATAACTTTTAATTCAGTTCCGAATCCTACGAAACTTATTGAGAATACTACACCTGCAATAAGAATTACTATTAATGCTGGGATAACAGCTGCGAATGCTTTTGATACAGCTGGTGGCACTTGCTCAGGCATTTTGATAGTGAATCCTTTTTTAGTCAAGAATATGAATAATTGACCTGCTACTAAAGCAACGATCATTGCTGTAAACATAGCTGTTGAGTTAAAGTTACCCCAACTTAGTAATCCCCAACCTACACCTTCAATAGCTTCAGTTGCTCCTTCTGGAATAATTTTTTGTCCATCTGGAATTAATGTTAAGAATGCAGCTAATGAAGTTAAAGCTGTTGCTAATGGGTCTACTTCATATTGTCTTCCTAAAGCATAAGCTATAGTTAATACAATAAAGATACTAGTTAAAGCTAGTGTTCCCCACCACATGTTGTTTGTAACTGGGATAATGTATTTGCTTATGAAAGGTTGTACTGAATCAGCATATCCTCCCATTGCATTTAATTTTGCACCTATTAATGAGTCCGGTTTAAAAAATACGTTTAAGAATAATGATCCTAAAGATCCTGCCATAAAAATTGGTAATGTTCCTATAAATCCATCTCTTAGAGCACATAATTGCTTTTGACGCCCTAATTTTTCAGCTATTGGCATAAGAAATTTTTCTAAGCCTGCAGCTAATTTGTCCATAAATTTCATTTTAGTTCCCCCTTATATACTTTTATTTATATATATGATTGCTTTTTATTTTGAAAAAAGTGCCTTTTCTCTCAAAATAGAAGCTATA
>NZ_JBOFRG010000283.1:0-3192 GCF_051650885.1 Clostridium sp. | reverse complement strand
TAGAGATGAGGTTAAATTAGAAAATTATAGATATATAGATGGAAACTATCATAATATAGAGGGAATAAAATCTGCTAAGGAAGAGGATTTTAGAGATTTTAATAATGGGGATCTTTGGGGAGGACGTGACTGTCATGGTTGGTTTAAATGTGAAGTTATTGTTCCTGAAAGGTTTGAAGGACAAACTATAGCATTAAATCTTTCAACTTTTGAAGAAGGATGGGATGCAACTAATCCACAATTTATTCTTTATGTAAATGGAGAACAAATTCAAGGGGTAGATATAAACCATAGAGAAATAATTTTAAGTCATGAGGCAGTTCCAGGAACTAAATATGAAATTGATTTACATGCTTATGCAGGAATGCTTGCAGATAAACTTGCAACACTTCATGGTAAATTAGTAGTAATTGATATGGATGCTAGAAGATTATACTGGAATTTAAAAGTGCCTGTAGATGTTTGTAAAGAACTTGAAAAAGAAGATAAAAACAGAATTGATATGATAACTGTTTTAAATGACGGAATAAATTTAATTGATTTAAGAAGACCAAAATCAGAATTATATGATAAAAGTATAAGAGTGGCTAATAATTTTATTGAAGATGAGTTTTATGGGAAGTTATGTGGACATAGTGATGTAGTTGCAACATGTGTAGGACACACTCATATTGATGTAGCATGGCTTTGGACAGTAGCTCAAACTAGAGAAAAGGTTGCAAGAAGTTTCTCAACTGTTCTTAAGTTAATGGAAGAGTATCCAGAGTATGTATTTATGTCATCACAACCACAATTATATAAATTCTTAAAAGAAGATCACCCAGGAATTTATGAGAAGGTTAAGAAGAAAGTAGAAGAGGGAGTTTGGGAACCAGAAGGTGCTATGTGGCTTGAAGCTGATTGTAATGTAACATCAGGAGAGTCTTTAGTAAGACAAATCTTACATGGTAAAAGATTCTTTAAAGAAGAGTTTAATGTAGATAATAAAATTCTTTGGCTTCCAGATGTATTTGGATATTCAGCGGCACTTCCACAAATCTTAAAGAAGTCAGATGTAGATTACTTTATGACAACTAAGATTGCATGGAACCAATTTAATAAAATTCCAAATGATACATTTATGTGGCAAGGGATTGATGGGTCAGAAGTTTTAACTCACTTTATAACTACAACAGGACCTGGACAAGAGAAAGAAAGTCACTTTACAACTTATAATGGACATGTTCAACCAGATGCAATTATGGGAGCATGGAGAAGATACCAAAATAAAAATTTAAATAATGATGTTTTAATTTCCTTTGGATGGGGAGATGGTGGCGGAGGAGCTACTTTAGAAATGCTTGAAAATGCTAGAAGATTATCAAAAGGTATACCAGGAGCACCAAGAGTTCAAATGGGAACTTCATTAGATTACTTCAAGAGACTTGAAGAAAAAGTACAAGGGAATAAAAAATTACCTAAATGGGTAGGAGAATTATACCTTGAGTACCATAGAGGAACTTATACTTCAATGGGAAGAAATAAGAGAGATAATAGAATCTGTGAAAACATGTATACAGCAGCAGAGAAAATAAACTCACTTGGTATGTTACTTGGAAATGAATATCCACAAAAGAATATTAATGACTCATGGGAAACAGTTCTTTTAAATCAATTCCATGATATAATTCCAGGATCATCAATTAAAGAAGTATATGATGTAACAGATGTTGAATATAAAGCATTAAAGAAAAATGCAGACAAGTTAATAAATGAAGGTTTAGATAAAACTTCAAACTCTATAAAGTTAGAAGAGAGAAGTGTAGTTGTTACTAATACTTTAGGATTTACTAGAAGTGATATAGCAACATTTATTGTACCAGAAGATATAAAAATGCCAGCAGTAATAAATGAAAATGGGGAAGAAGTAGTATGTCAAAGAATTGAAGATAATAAAGCAATATTCTTTGCAAATGAAGTTCCTGCAAATGGACACAAAAGCTTTAAGATTGTAGAAGCTACAAACGTTAAAGTTTCTAACGTAACTTTAACTGAAAGCTTTGCAGAAAATAAATTCTATACAGTTAAGTTTGATGAAAAAGGACAAATAGTTTCATTTGTAAACAAGGCTCAAAATAGAGAAATCTTAAAAGATGGAGCTATAGGAAATGAAATTCAAGCATTTGAAGACAAGCCAATGTGCTTTGATAACTGGGATATAGATATCTACTACAAAGAAAAAATGTGGAAGATTGATGATGTACAAAGTATTGAAGTAATTGAAGTAGGACCAGTTAGAAGTTCTTTAAAAATTGAAAGAAAGTTCTTAGAGTCAACTATAATCCAAAAGGTATATGTATACAATGAGTTAGAAAGAATGGACTTTGACACATATGTAGATTGGAAAGAAAGAGATGTTTTAGTTAAAGCTGCATTCCCTGTAGATGTAAATACTAAAGAAGCATCGTTTGAAATACAATATGGAAATGTAACAAGACCAACTCATAACAATACATCATGGGATGTAGCAAGCTTTGAAGTGTGTGGACATAAGTGGGCAGATTTATCAGAAGGAGACTTTGGAGTTTCTGTAATGAATAACTGTAAATATGGACATGACATTAAAGATGGAAATATGAGATTAACTCTTCTTAAATCAAGCTGTGATCCAAATCCAGATGCTGATAAAGAGGAACATTTCATAACTTACTCAATCTATGCACATGAAGGAAACTTTAAGACGGCAAAAACAACTAATAAAGCTTATGAATTAAATACACCATTATTTGCAACAGTTTGTGATGCTAAAGATGGAGAATTAGATAGCACATTAAGCTTAGTTAACTTAGATAAAGAAAATGTAATGATAGAAGTAATTAAAAAAGCAGAGGATTCAGACCCCTTAATAGTAAGAATGTATGAGTTCCACAATGCTAGAACAAATGTAAATATGGAATTCTTTAAAGAAATTGAAGAAATCTGTGAATGTAACTTAATGGAAAGAGATTTAGAAAAATTAAATCCAGAAGGAAACAAAGTAAGCTTTACTATAAAACCATTTGAAATAAAAACATTTAAAGTAAAATTAAAATAGTTAAGACCATTTAGATACCTTTAATATATAAGAAGACTTGTAAGATTTGATGCAAGTCTTCTTTTAAATTTTAAATTTTAAATTAGAAATTAGGAGGATTAAGATGAGGGAAGTTATTA
>NZ_JBOFRG010000282.1:0-16518 GCF_051650885.1 Clostridium sp. | reverse complement strand
CTAATTAGATTTTATTTCAACTTAGGCTATCCTTATTATTTTTTCTGCTTTCGCACCGTTACGCTTACCATTTCTAGTTTCGCTTTGGTCATAAGGCTTTAGGGATTAAAAGCAATTAACTCCGAGTCTGCACCTATCACTAGATACAGAGGGCTTTCTGTTTTAACTCTATACTTCTATACATATTTGTATAGTTTTGTTTAAATTTGTTGTAACAGTTTAGTTACCCATTCAAAAACTATAAATAATTCACCCTTCACTTCCCTATTTCAACTTTATTGATTTTTCTATTGCATAGTAAAAAAGATATTGCTGTGCAAATCCTGCTAAATCTCCGAATTTCTTTTTACCTTCTACTCTTATTTTAGGCATTGATGTTTCATTTAAATTGTAGAAATAATTCATTATTCTTTCCACCCATCTATCTACTGGAAATGCACCCTGTTTCCCCATACCAAACAACATAATACAATCTGCCACCTTTGCACCTACACCTTTAAATTCTTGAAGTGCTTTATGACATTCATCTTCATTTAATCTAATTATTCTCTCTAAGTTAAACTTTCCATCTAGCTTATGTAAGTCCTCAAATACCTTTTTCGATGTGTCGATTATATACTTACTTCTAAAAGATCCTCCCTCTTCCTTAAGTTCTAATTCAGTAACATCCTTTAAAACCTCAGCCTTTGGAAAAGTGTAATACTTGTTTCCCTTATACTCTATTTCTCTTCCCCATCTCTTACTAATCTTTAAGATAGTTCCTCTAATTACAGGAATACTATTTCTAGCTGATATAATAAAGCTTATAAGCATCTCGAAAGCCTCTTGATTAAGAAGCCTAATACCATACCCAAACTCCATACACTCCTCTAAAACAGAATCACTCTTTAAAGCATTTTTTACAGTATCATAATCCCTATCCAAATCAAAATACCCAAGCCAAATCTTCTCAAACTCATCTTTATTAGTATTAGAAAAAGTAACCTTCTCTCCTTCTTGCTTAATCTCAAGAACCCTCTCAAAAGCTACAATTATATAATGTAAATTAGCAATCTTCTCCCATCTAAAGCATTGTCCACACTCTAAAATCTGCTCTAAATTAAAGTTCTTAACACAGTCTAAAATAACTTTATCATCTATATACTCTATTTTCTTATAATCCATAAAACTTCTCCAATCCTAGTAAGTCGTTCCTACTATAATATTTATTTCCTTAATTATATTAAACTATTCTGAAAGTATCAATTTAACATAATTTGGTAGTAGCTAATTATTATTGATATTTTTATAATTATAAAGTAAATTTTAAGAAATCCGTAGAAAGGATGGCTACGGGGGTTTATACGTTTCTCCTCCCGAGGGTTATTGAAGATATTTATTATCATCAATGCTTGAAGGGGGTGGTATTGGATATGTTTAAATATTGTATTTTAATTTCAATAGTATTTCTATTACTAAGAATTTTAAGACGTAAGGATTTAGAAATTTTTTCTTTAGAAATAAGTTTCAAAAAAATCTCTTTAAAAATAAAACATAAAGAAAAAAGCACTCCATCCAACAAGTAGTGCTTTTTACAACCTATATTCAATAGCCCTAATCAAAAACGTTTAGGTTAAGCATAGTGTTACAGCACTATGCTTTTCTTATATCTATATTATATCAAATTTTTATAAAAAATAAACTCTTTTATATAAATCCTCTCTAATCTTTCTTATTTAACAATTCTTTGCTATACTGTAACAATACATAAATTAATTAAAGGAAGTGTTTATAATAAATATGGATTATAAAAAAGCAGAAAACACATTTAAAAATGAAAATGATTATACAGTAATGACAATCTTAAATAAAAAAGGTAAAGAATTCGAAGTTAAGGTAGATACAGACTCTGTTGATAAGATAAAGGCTGAGGGAACTTGGTTTGCTGAATGGAATAAAGATTCTAATAGCTACCTTGTGCTTAACATTCACTCTTCAAAAACTAATAAAAAAGGTAAATCTTTAAAACAAAACCTTGGAAACATAGTTTTAAATGAAGATGTAAATGCACCAATCATCCACAAAAATAACGACACTCTAGATAATAGAGCCGTAAACTTAGAAGTTTTCAACAGAAACGGAATGAACGAAACAGAAACTATGGATGAAAATACAGTAGCTATAATCTTAAAAGATAAATTTGGAAACAAAATTGGTAAAACATTAATCTCAAAAGAAGACTTAAATGATGTAGTAACAGACTTCTACACATGGACTCTATACAAAACAAATAGAGAAACAACAGTAATTGCAAACACACCTGATGGAAGATTAAAACTAGACGTCCTACTAATGAACCCATCAGAAAAACACTACGTATACCACATAAACCTAAACCCACTAGACAACAGAAAATCAAACTTAGAATTAAAAAAAATTATAGAATAGTTAATAGTTAGAAAAACCGAATTGGCTTTGCCAATTCGGTTTTTCTTTCCGTCTAAAATTCGCTCTGCAAATTTTTTCTTAACTCTTACTTCTTAACTCCTTAAAAATTCATCAATTCCCTTAGCAGCCTCTTTCCCAGCTCCCATTGCCAGTATTACTGTTGCTGCTCCTGTTACTGCATCTCCACCTGCAAATACACCTTTTTTTGATGTTTCTCCAAGTTCTTTTGTTACGATACAACCCCATTTATTTTGTTCTAATCCTTCTGTTGTTGATGTTATAAGTGGGTTTGGTGATGTTCCAAGTGACATTATTACTGTATCTACATCTAATATAAATTCTGAATTTTCTACTTCTACAGGTCTTCTTCTTCCTGAAGCGTCTGGCTCACCAAGCTCCATTTTCACACATTTCATTCCTGTTACAAATCCATTTTCATCACTTAAAATTTCTGTTGGATTTGTTAGAATATCAAAGATTATTCCTTCTTCTTTTGCATGATGAATTTCTTCTTCTCTTGCTGGAAGCTCTGACATACTTCTTCTATATACTATATGAGTTTCTGCTCCTAATCTTAGTGCTGTTCTTGCTGCATCCATTGCAACATTTCCACCACCTACTACAGCTACTTTCTTTCCTATTTTAACTGGAGTTTTATATCCTTCTTCAAAGGCTTTCATTAAATTACTTCTAGTTAAAATTTCATTTGCTGAAAATACTCCATTAGCACTTTCACCTTTTATTCCCATAAACTTTGGAAGTCCTGCACCTGAACCTATGAATACAGCTTGAAAGCCTTCTTCTTCCATAAGCTCATCTATAGTTACAGTTCTTCCTACAACTACATTAGTTTCTATCTTAACACCAAGCTTTTTAACATTTTCAATTTCACCTTTTACTACAGTTTCCTTTGGAAGTCTAAACTCTGGAATTCCATAAACTAATACTCCTCCTGCTTCATGAAGTGCTTCAAATATAGTTACATCATATCCAAGTCTTGCTAAATCTCCTGCACATGTAAGTCCTGCAGGTCCACTTCCTATAACTGCAACTTTTTTACCGTTTTCAGCTTCCTTTTGTGAAAGGTCTACATTATTTTCTCTAGCCCAGTCTGCTACAAATCTTTCAAGCTTCCCAATAGATACAGCCTCTCCTTTAATTCCTAAAACACAGTTTCCTTCACATTGAGTTTCTTGTGGACAAACTCTTCCACATACTGCTGGTAATGCTGAATCCTTTGCAATTACTTTTGCAGCTTCTTCAAAATCACCTGTTTTAACTTTTTCTATAAATGCAGGGATATTAATGTTTACAGGACATTTTTGAATACATCTAGCATTTTTACAGTTTAAACATCTATTAGCTTCTTTTACTGCATCATTTTCATCATACCCAATACAAACCTCTTCAAAATTTGTAGCTCTAACCTTTGCTTCTTGCTCTTTTACAGGCACTCTCACTAATCTATCCTTCATATCCATTATTTATCACCTCCACAATTTCCACATCCACCATGATGAGTATTTCCTTCAGTCTTTTTAAGGAATGCTCTTCCTTCTTCAGTCTTATAAATGTTTTGTCTTCTCATAGCCTGATCAAAATCAACTAAATGTCCATCAAACTCTGGTCCATCAACACATGCAAATTTAATTTTATCCCCAACAGTAACTCTACATGCACCACACATTCCAGTTCCATCAACCATAATAGGATTTAAACTTACAGTAGTTTTAATTCCAAGCTCCTTAGTTAAAAGGCACATAAACTTCATCATAATCATTGGCCCTATAACAACTATATGATCATACTTTTTCCTCTCTTCTCTAACTAAGTTATTTAAAAGGTCTGTAACTCTTCCATGAAACTCATAAGAACCGTCATCAGTTGTTACATAATAATTTTTAGCTACCTTTCTCATCTCATCCTCTAAAATTAAAAGACTCTTTGTTCTAGTTCCTACAATTACATCCACATCAATTCCATTTTCCTTCATCCATTTAACTTGAGGATAAACAGGTGCAGCTCCAACACCTCCTGCAACAAAAAGAATATTTTGATTTTTTAAATCTTCTAAGCTTTCATTAACAAACTCACTTTCCATTCCAAGTGGACCTACAAAATCAGAAACATAGTCTCCTATATTAAGGCTTCCAAGTTCCCTAGATCCCTCTCCAACGATTTGGAAAACTATAGAAACAGTCCCTCTCTCCTTATCATAATCAGCTATTGTTAAAGGGATTCTTTCACCCTTTTCATCAGTCTTTATAATAATAAATTGTCCTGGCTTTGCTGATTTAGCAACCCTCTTCGCTTCAATATCCATTAAAAATAGATTCTCTGCTAAGACTTCTTTTTTTACTATTTTAAACATTCTAAATTCCCCCTCTTTATCCAAAAATATTTTTACTATTTTTATAAATTATACCATTTAATAAGATTAATATTCAATATTTGGGAATTTAATTTTCTATGGAAAACAAACTTATTTTTTTGTATTATTTATTTTATTTCCTAACTCCTTTTTCTACATTTTATGTTACTATATTACATATAAGGGTTTAAGGGGAGATAAATATGATAGAATTTTTAAAATTTTTAGTTCAAATGATGAATACAATCCATCATAAAGCAGTAGAAATTTTAGGCACATCGGGCTATGGTTTTACTGACAAACAATTACACTTTATTTTTATTGGGCTACTTGGAGCAGTTATTTTTGCTTTTTCACATTTCTTATTTAAAATAGTATCAAAATACTCAATAACAGCAGTATCATTTATCTATACATTTACTATTTTAATCTTCATAACAGTTGCCATTGAAATACAACAAAAATTAACAGGACAAGGACAAGCTGAATTTGGAGATGTATTCTGGGGCTTATATGGATTTATCTATCTATTCTTCATCTACATACTGCTAAGACTGGCATGGATGGGAATACAAATTTTAATGAAAAAATCAAAAAACAAAAAACCACATGGAAAGCGATATGAGAAAAAAAGAAAGCCACCTAAGACTATTTATGATTAGAGTTATGGGAGGAACTGCAAGCAGTTCTTTCTTTTTTTGAACTAAAAAAACTCGCCTAAGCGAGTTTTCTCAATAATTCTTAATTCTTAACTCTTAATTCTTAACTCTTAATTCTTAACTAATAAGCGTAGAATCCTCTTCCAGTTTTTCTTCCAAGCCATCCAGCTCTAACGTATTTTCTTAATATGTTTGAAGCTCTGTACTTAGTGTCTCCTGTTTCTGAGTATAATACATCCATTATAGCTAAACAAACGTCTAATCCTATTAAATCTCCTAAAGCTAATGGCCCCATTGGGTGTCCTGCTCCGTATTTCATTGATGCATCAATGTCTTCAACAGTTGCTATTCCTTCTTGTAATATAAATGAAGCTTCATTTATCATTGGAATTAAGATTCTGTTTACAACAAATCCTGGTGCTTCTGCAACTTCTACTGGCTCTTTTCCGATTGCTACTGATAATTCTTTAACAGCATCAAAAGTTTCTTGGTTAGTTGCCATTCCTCTGATGATTTCAACTAACTTCATTACTGGAGCTGGGTTGAAGAAGTGCATTCCAATAACTTTTTCTGGTCTAGCTGTAGCTGATGCAACTTCAGTTATTGATAATGATGATGTATTTGAAGCTAAGATAGTTTCTGGTTTACATATTTTATCTAACTCAGCAAATATCTCTTTTTTGATTTTCATGTTTTCAATTGCAGCTTCTACTACTAAATCACAGTCAGCAGCCATGTTCATGTCTGTTGTTCCTGAAATTCTTGATAAGATTTCTTCTTTAGCTTCTTCAGTCATTTTTCCTTTTGAAACTAATCTAGTAAGACCTTTATCTATACCAGCGATTCCTCTTTGAACAAATTCATCTTTAATATCTCTAACGATAACTTCATGACCTTTTTGTGCGAAAGCTTGAACGATACCAGCTCCCATAGTTCCTGCACCTAATACAAATATTTTTTTCATATTAATAGACCTCCTGTTTACTTAACTCTTTTTAATGCGACTTAAATTTGTGAAATGTAATTAGTCTAAAACTTTAAGGCGAACTAATTTCACCTAAAATACATAATTTATTTTTAGGGTCTAGGGGCAATGCCCCTCCCCCTATAATCTAAAATTAATTTTCGATTACTGTTTGAAATTGAGCGATTAACTCAGGTAATACTTTATTTACATCACCAACAATAGCATAATCTGCTAATTTCATGATTGGTGCAGTTTCATCTTTATTAATTGCTATAATCATATCTGATTCTTGCATTCCAGCTGTATGTTGGATAGCTCCTGAAATACCACATGCAATGTAGATGTTTGGTCTTACAGTTTTTCCTGTTTGACCAACTTGGTAATCTCTTTCAATCCATCCTTTATCGATAGCTCCTCTTGATGCAGCAACTACTCCACCTAAAGTTTCAGCAAGTTCAGTTAACTTATCAAAGTTTTCTTTTGATCCAAGTCCTCTTCCCCCTGCAACTAAAACTTTAGCTTCTCCGATATCTACAACTTCTTTAGCATCTTTAACAACTTCAAGAACTTTAGTTCTGATATCATCAGCAGTTAAAGCTACTTCAATTTTTTCTACGTTAAAGTTTTCTTTCTTCTCAGAAACTTTAGCGAATACTCCTGGTCTTACAGTAGCCATTTGTGGTCTGTGGTCAGGACAAGCGATTGTTGCCATTAAGTTTCCACCAAATGCTGGTCTTGTAGCAAGTAATGCTCCGTTTTCTTCTGGAACTACATCTAATTGAGTACAGTCAGCTGTAAGTCCTGTAGTTAATCTTGCAGCAACTCTTGGACCTAAGTCTCTTCCTACGAAAGTTGCTCCTACAAATATTATTCCTGGTTTTCTTTCATTTGCTAAATCACAAATTACTTTTGTGTAACCATCAGTTGTATAGTTAGCTAATTCTTCGTGATCACAAACTAATACGTTGTCTGCTCCATGCTCACCTAAAGTGTTTGCTAAACCTTCTATATTATGCCCTAATAATAGAGCTGTTAATTCTACTCCTAGTTTATCAGCGATTTTTCTTCCTTCGCCTAATAATTCTAATGATACTTTTTGTAGTTCTCCGCCTCTTTGTTCAGCGAATACCCATACACCTTTAAAATCTGCTAAATTCATTTTAAGTTACCTCCCTATTCCTATTAGATGTAGTGTTTTTCTTTTAATTTTGAAACTACGTAAGCTGCAGCGTCTTTTGGTCCTTCTTTAACTAATTCTCCAGCACCTTTAGCTTCTTTAGTCATTGATTTCTTAACCTTTGTAGGTGAACCTTTTAATCCAAGAACTGATTTATCTACATCTATGTCATCTGCTGACCAAATAGTGATTTCTTTGTCCTTAGTATCGAAGATTAAACCAACGTTCATGTATCTTGGTTTATTTAATTCTTCAATAGCAGTTAAAAGACATGGAGTTTGAACTTTTATCATTTCGTGTCCATCTTCTAATGCTCTATTTACTAATAATCCATCTTCTTCAACTTTAACATCTTGAACATAAGTTACTTGAGGAATATCTAAATGCTCTGCAATTTCTGGTCCTACTTGTGCAGTATCTCCATCAATCGCTTGTCTTCCTGCAAATACGATATCGTAATCTAATTTTCTGATAGCTCCTGCTAAAGCGTTTGAAGTTGCTAATGTATCAGCTCCTGCAAATGCTCTATCTGTAATAAGAACTGCATCATCAGCTCCCATACATAAAGCTTCTCTTAAAGCTTCTTTAGCTTGTGGAGGTCCCATACTTATAACTGTTATTTTTGCCCCACTGTTTTCTTTTATTTGGATAGCCGCTTCTAAAGCATGCTTATCTTCTGGGTTAATTATTGATGGTACACCATCTCTTATAAGTGTTCCTGTTTTAGGATCAATTTTTACTGCTGTTGTATCTGGAACTTGTTTTAAACAAACTAATATATTCATTGTTTAGGCCTCCCCTTCTATCTTAACTTGCTTCCTGCGATAACCATTTTTTGAACTTCTGAAGTTCCTTCGTAGATTTCAGTTATCTTAGCATCTCTCATCATTCTTTCTACTGGGTACTCTTTAGTGTATCCATATCCACCAAAGATTTGTACTGCTTTAGTAGTAACATCCATAGCAACTTCTGCTGCATATAATTTTGCTCTAGCTGCTTCTACTGAATATGGAAGCCCTGCTTCTTTTAAAGTAGCTGCTTTATAAACTAAATATCTAGCTGCTTCTACTTTAGTATCCATTTCAGCTATCATCCATTGTAATCCTTGGAATGCTGATAAAGGTCTACCAAATTGTTTTCTTTCTTTCATGTAGTTAACTGCTTCTTCTAATGCACCTTCTGCAATTCCTAATGCTTGTGCAGCTATACCAATTCTTCCTCCATCAAGAGTTTTCATTGCTATTCCAAATCCTTTTCCTTCTTTTCCAAGTAGGTTTTCTTTTGGAACTACACAGTTTTCCATAATAAGCTCTGTAGTTGATGAAGCTCTAATTCCTAGCTTGTCTTCAACTTTACCTATTGAGAATCCAGGGAATGATTTTTCAACAACAAATGCTGATATTCCTCTTGTTCCTTGGCTTTTATCTGTCATAGCAAATATTATGAAAGTTTCAGCAACTCCACCATTTGTTATGAAGATTTTTGAACCATTTAAGATGTAGTTATCTCCATCTAAAACTGCTGTAGTTTGTTGTCCTGCAGCATCAGTTCCTGCTCCTGGTTCAGTTAAACCAAATGCTCCAACTTTTCTTCCTGATGCTAAATCAGGTAAATATTTAGCTTTTTGCGCTGGATTACCAAATTGGTTTATAACAGCTCCACATAAAGATGTGTGTGCTGAAAGGATAACTCCTGTAGTACCACATACTTTTGATAATTCTTCAACTGCTAATATATATGAAAGAGTATCTCCGCCAGCTCCTTCGAATTCTTTAGGAAATGGTATTCCCATTACTCCTAACTTAGCCATTTTCTCAACGTTTTCCATTGGGAATCTTTCTGTTTCGTCAATTTCAGCTGCAATTGGCTTAACTTCGTTTATAGCGAATTCTCTAACCATTTGTCTTACTAATTCTTGTTCTCTAGTTAATTGGAAATTCATTTAAATTGCCCTCCTATTCATTACACTCTGTCTTTTATATAATATTTATTATTTAAAGTTTTACGTATATACTATTTATTTTGGAAGTTTTTAGCTCTTCTTTCCATGAAAGCTGCCATTCCTTCTGATTGATCTTCTGTAGCGAAACATTTTCCAAAATCTTCAGCTTCTATCATGATAGCTTCATCTATTGAAACTTGCATTCCTCTATCAATTGCATCCTTACAAAGTTTGTTTGCGATTGGTGCATTGCTTATTATTTTGCTTGCCATTTCTTTTGCAGCATCCATTAATTCTTCTAATGCTACTACTTTATTAACTAATCCTATTCTTAATGCTTCATCTGCTTTTATTATTTCGTTAGTGTATATAAGTTCCTTAGCTTTTCCAAGTCCAACGATTCTTGGTAGTCTTTGAGTTCCACCAAATCCTGGAGTTATTCCAAGCCCTGATTCTGGTTGACCAAACTTAGCTTTTTCTGATGCGATTCTAATATCACAACTCATAGCAAGTTCACATCCTCCACCTAAAGCAAATCCTGATATAGCTGCTATAACAGGTTTATCTAATTTTTCTAATCTTCTGAAAACTCTGTTTCCTAAAATTCCAAATTCTCTTCCTTGCTCTTCTGTTAAATCTTTCATTTCTGCAATGTCTGCACCTGCAACAAAAGCTTTTTCTCCTGCTCCAGTTAAAATAACTGCATAAATATTACTGTCTTTTTCTAAGTCCTCAACTACTGTATTTAAATCAGCTAATGTTTCAGAATTTAAAGCATTTAAAGCTTTTGGTCTGTTAATAGTAACAATAGCTAAATTTCCTTCTTTCTCAAGAAGTACATTTTTTAATTCCATTTTAAAATCCTCCTTAGACACACTTTTTTATTTAATAGCAAATTTTTACTTTTTTATCGATTGTTAACGTTTTATTTAGAAAATTTTTCTTGTTTGTTAATTATATCACAAATTAAAACAAAAAATAATTGAAGTCTTTCAACTTCAATTACAATTATAATCCTTCGTTAAATCTTTTGCAATATATACCACAAAAAATTATACAATTTTTTTCTATTAATCCAGTTCTTTCATTTTATATGTTTTTATTTATTATGTAATAAATAAATTAACGTTAAAAGACTTTCACTTAAGTGTACATTTTCAACAATAACATCATTTGGAACTACTAAATCAACTGGTGCAAAGTTCCAAATAGCTTTAACTCCACCAGCGACTAATATATCAGATACCTTTTGTGCATTTATTCTTGGTACACAAACTACACCAATATCTATTTTATTTCCTTCTAGGAATCCTTCTAGTTCATCTATGTCTTCTATTCCTATATCTCTTATTTTTATTCCATTTAATTTAGGATTTGCATCAAATATACCTTTTAAGTCAAAGCTCATTTTTCCAAACCTAGTGTAATTTGCAATTGCTTGACCTATATTTCCTGCCCCTACAATTACACCTGTATGGTCTTTATCTAATCCTAATATTGTACTTATCTTGCTTGCAAGCTCTCTTACATTATAGCCGTATCCTTGTTGCCCAAAATCACCAAAACAATTTAAGTCTTGTCTAATTTGTGATGCTGTAAAGCCGATTTTCTCCCCTAATTCCTTTGAAGATATTCTATCAACATCATTTCTTAATAATTCATTTAAATACCTATGATATTTAGGCAATCTTTTTATAACAGCCATAGAAATATTCTTTTTCTTTTCCATCTCTATGTCTCCTTATGTTTATTTTATTCCCTTTAAAAGGGTGTGAAATTTTTAACTATCATTTTTTATTTTACCATATTTATTTATATTTAAACCACTTTTTCAAATAAATATATTCTTTTTATATTATTTTTAAGAAATTTTACGTTTTTCTTCTAATATTATGTCATCAAATGATAGTTTGTTTTTTATTTATCAAAGTTCTTTTCAATATGTAATTATATTTGGATAAAAATAAAGTTTATGTATAAAAACTTACACATAAACTTCATCCCAATTTTAATATAAAGTAAAACTTTATATGTGAGAATATGAAATATTCCCTAATGCCTTTTCCCTCTCGCCTGAAAGTTCATTTTGAATTATACATTAAAAACTCGAATTTTGTCAATGGAATTCGTTGCTATTTTAATGCTCTCATTGAATTTATTACTGCAATTACTGTAACTCCTACATCAGCAAACACAGCTTCCCACATATTTGCTATTCCAAAGACAGCCATTAATAGGACAAATAGTTTAATTCCTAATGAGAAAATTATATTTTGCCAAAGAATTTTGCTTGTCTTTTTAGCTACTAAAATTCCTTCTTTTAACGCCATTGGATTGTCTTGCATTAAAACAATGTCAGCGGCTTCTATAGCAGCATCTGAACCAATGCCTCCCATTGCAACCCCAAGGTCTGCTCTAGCTAAAACTGGTGCATCATTTATTCCATCTCCAACAAATGCTACATTTTTAAATTCACCTGAATTTATTATTTCTTCTAATTTTTCAACTTTATCACTTGGTAATAGTTCTGAATATACTTTATCAACTCCAAGCTCTTTAGCTACTTTTTCTCCAACCTTTTTATTATCTCCTGTTAGCATTACAATATTTTTTACGCCAACTTCTTTTAGCTCTTTTATAGCTTTTTTTGAATCTCTCTTTATTTTATCTGAAATTATAATACTTCCTTTAAAGTCTCCATTAACTGCTATATATACAATTGTTCCTATGGCATCAATTTCTGTTACCTTTATATTGTTAGCTTTCATTAATTTATAATTTCCTACTAAAACTACATTGCTATCTATCTCACCTTGAATCCCCATTCCTGAAACTTCCTTGTGATTAGTTACTATAATATCTTCAACATCACCTTGTTTGCTCATTTCAAATTCATCTAATATTGATTTTGCTATTGGATGGTTTGATAGCTTCTCACAAGCCGCAGCATATTTTAATACATCACTTTTAGATAATCCACCATAATTATCTATTTTAGAAACCTTAAATACTCCTTCAGTTAATGTACCTGTTTTATCAAATATAACTGCATCTACATTTTTAAGAACTTCTAAATAGTTTCCACCTTTGACTAATATACCTTTTTTAGAGGCACTTCCTATCCCTGCAAATAATCCTAATGGAACTGATACAACTAAAGCACATGGACATGATACAACTAAGAATATTAATGCTCTAGAAAGCCATGTTGTGAACTCTTGATTTGGAATAACAAGTGGTGGCACTACAGCTAAAACAATTGCTGCAATAACAACTACTGGTGTGTAATATCTTGAAAACTTAGTAATAAATTTTTCTGTTTTTGCTTTTTTACTACTAGCATTTTGAACAAGCTCTAATATTCTAGCTACAGTACTTTGTTCAAATTCACTAGATACCTTCATTTTTATTGTTCCTGTAATATTAATACTTCCACCTAAAACCTCTTGTCCACATTCCTTTTCAACTGGAACTGATTCTCCTGTTAAAGCTGAAGTATCTATTGTTGTATTTCCTTCTACTATTGTTCCATCTAATGGAACTCTTTCACCTGGTTTTATAACTATTATTTCATTTATCTTTACGTCTTCAGGGGCTACCTTTAAAATTCTTCCATCCTTAAATAGATTTGCATATTCTGCTTTTATATCCATTAAAGCACTTATAGAATTTCTTGATTTATTTACTGCATAGCTTTGGAACATTTCTCCTATTCCATAGAAAATCATAACTGCAACTGCTTCAGGATATTCTCCTATTGCCAGTGCTCCAAAGGTTGCAATTGTCATTAAGAAATTTTCATCAAAGAAGTTTCCTTTAATTAAATTCTTAAATGCTGTTATTATAACTTTATGACCTACTAATAGGTAAGCTATTATAAAAAATACTACTGAAATGCTATTTTTTTCACCTAAGAATATTCCCACTCCATAAATGAATATTCCTATTATTAATTGAATATTTTCTAATAATTTATTTATTAACTTACTTTCTTTTACATTTTCTTCTTTAGCTTCTGAATTACTATCTTCTGATAAGCTTCCTCTCATTCCGCCATCATTTAGATTATAATTCTCTACTACTACATCTGGCTCAAGTTTATTTACCACTTCTCTAATTTTTTCAAACTCTTCTTTTTCACTTACATTTTCATATTCTACTATTAATAATTTAAATGAAAAATTCAATGTACAGTTTTTCACCTCTGGAAATTCTGATACTATACTCTCTATTTTTCCTGCACAATGTGCACAATCTAATCCTTTTAATGATAACTTCAATTTATCGCTTGTACTCTTTTTAGCTAAAGAGTATTTTTCTACTACTACATGTGGTTCTAATTTATTTACTACTGCTTTTATTTTTTCTATCATTTTTTCTTCATCTAAATCACTATATTCTACTATCAACAATTTAAAAGAAAAATTCAAAGTACAATTTTTTACCTCTGGGAATTCTGCTACTAAAGTTTCTATTTTTCCTGCGCAATGTGCACAATCTAGTCCTTTTAATGATAATTTTAACTTTTCCATATACCCTCCTACTCTTTTACGTGATTTAGGCCTTCATTAAATATTCTCATAATATGCTCATCATCAAGAGAATAATATACAACCTTTCCTACACGTTTAAATTTTACTAATCTATTTGCTTTTAATGTTCTAAGTTGATGTGATATTGCAGATTGAGTCATATTTAAAAGTGCTGCTAAATCACACACGCACATTTCTGCTTCATATAATGCACAGATAATTTTTATTCTTGTGCTATCTCCAAATACTTTAAAAAACTCTGCTAAATCATATAATGTTTCTTCTTTTGGTAATTTATCTTTAACTTTTGTTATTGTATCTTCATGAATTATAGTGCAGCTGCACTTATCTATTTTTTGACTTTTAGCTTCCATTTAACTACCTCTTTTCATATGAGCGATTGTTCATATGTTCATTATATGAATCCAAATTAAATTTGTCAACTTTATTTCTTGAATTTTTATGGTAATTTATTCCATTTTACCTTATTTATAATATCATACTTTACTTAATAAATCTTATAATAAAAAAAATCTATAGGAAGATTTTTTCTTCCTATAGATTTCTAGTTAACTTTTAATTCAGTTTTTAAATTATCTGCATTATTAAAGCTTCTTTTCTTACCTGTATTTTTAATAACACTCTTAAGTACTGTATTCATAATACTATTACAGATATAGTATGCAAAATTTAAATCATTTAAATAGCTTTCTTTTTTTCTGTACATCTCTTGTGTTTTATCTATAAATTCTCTTACGTCTTCAACTTCTAGTCTATCTAATCTCATTAAAGAAACACTATAATGCTTTGCAATTTTAGCCAGTTCTCTCTCATAATTTACATGCTGCCTCATGGCATTTTTAAATTCCCATCTTTGACTGTGAGGGATACAGTAATAATCACATAAAAAATGACAGACTACTCCAAGCTCTGCACTGAACTTTCCAACTCCATCATTTATAACTTCATCTGGAGTTAATTTAGATAATTCTGTTATCATTTCTATAATCATATCTATACTTTCATCAAAATAATGCTTTTTAAACTTATACTTTGATGCACAATCAGGCTTTATAGTTCCCCATGTAAATCTATTTTTACTTACTAAAAACTTTTTATCATCATCTATATTATTATACAGGGTATTAGCTATTAGTTTATGAGTGTTCATCATCATAAAACTCACACCTTCTTTTTTTATCTTTTCCAAATATTATAACCTATTTACATTTATTTTATGTGGCGATTTTATTAAGTTTTTCTCTTTCTTTTCAAATTAAGGAAATTTTTTATTTCTCCATAAGAAAGACTCCCTTAAATTTAAAGGAGTCCAACTACTTTTTTATAAGTACTTCTTATATTTTTCTTCTGATTCTAATTTTGTTAACAAATGCTTTATCTCTTGATCTCTTTTTTTATCCATAACTAAAAGCACATCTCCAGCATCAACTATAACTAGGTCTTTTACTCCAAGTCCTATAATTAAATTTTTCCCACCAAAGACTGCACAATTTTCACAGTCATCCAAATAAGCATTCTTAGAAATAGAATTACTTTCCTTTCTATCTAAAAATCTACTTAGTGCTGTAAAGCTACCTATATCATCCCAATAAAAATTACACTTGATTACATATGCCTTTCTTGTTCTTTGCATAACACCAAAATCTATTGAGATTCCATTTATGCTCTCATATTCGCGCATAATAACTTTCTCTTCATCATCTTCGCCAATATGTCTATATATTTCCATTAAAGATTTATATACGTTAGGCAGATACTTCTCAATTTCCCTAAGTATAATATCTGCTCTAAAGATAAACATTCCTGAATTCCAAAGGTAGTTCCCTGTGTAGACAAACTCTTTTGCTACATCTAAATTAGGTTTTTCTGTAAACCTAGCTACCTTATAAGTGGCAATATCCCGATACGAAAAATATATACATTTCTATCTGAATGTCGATATTTATACTGTGATACAACTTATATCCTAAGACTTTCGTTTTATATCTTCCTTCTTCACTCTATCTGATTTCGTAGTGATAACTCATATACTACTTTCATTTGATATGATAGTCCAAAGGCTTAAATTCCCCAGTATCGATGGGTACATATTCAGAATCTATTTTTAGGTTAGATATTCTGAATTGAATAATTTGCCAAATTAATGCTTGCATTTAAATCTCTATCAATTTTAAGACCACAAGAGCATTTATATATTCTATCTTTGAGTCTTAAGTCTTTCTTGCTAGTTCCACAACAAGAACATTTTTTTGATGAAGGATACCATTTATCTGCTTCTACGAATTCTATTCCATATTTTTGGCACTTATATTGAATTTGTCTTTTAAATTCATATAAGCATTGCTCTGCAATAGCTTTCGCTAAGTGTTTATTCTTCATCATATTTTTGATATTAAGAGTTTCCATTACAATTTTGCTAGGT
>NZ_JBOFRG010000281.1:0-4427 GCF_051650885.1 Clostridium sp. | reverse complement strand
TTGGATTTAATCAAACTTATATTGAGTACACTAGAGATGAAAGATTTGCTGGTGAAACAAAATATCCTTTATCTAAAATGATAAAATTTGCTAGTGATGGTATAATTTCATTTTCATCAAAGCCATTAAAGCTTATGACTGCTTTTGGTACACTTGCAATTATAGCTTCATTTTTTATACTTATATATGCACTTGTTAGTAAATTCTTTTTCAATGCAGGGCTTGGATGGACTTCACTTATGTGCGTAATGGTATTCTTTGGTGGTGTTCAACTTATATCCCTTGGAATAATCGGTGAATATATAGGTAGAATTTATGATGAAAGTAAAAGAAGACCTCTTTATTTAATAAAGGATAAAATTAACTTCACAGAAGAACAACCTAAAAAAGACTAAAAGGACTGCAATCGCAGTCCTTTTTTTAAACTAATGTATCAATTTTTTTATTTTCTTCCCTCTTACCTGTGGTTTCTTCAACTTTTTGAATTGCTTTTAGCTGAAGTGCTACTAACTCAATACTTGCCTTATTTTTAAAATCAACACCACTCATTACATTCATTTTTGCCTTACTAAGAACCTTTAATTTATCTTTTGGTGTTTTTGCACTCTTAACTTCTCTTTCTAATTCTTCACGTTGCTTACTTACAACCTTAGCTTTTCTTAAAAGCTCTGGATTTTTTTCTTGTATATACTCAAGTTCTTCTTTGCTTAACTCTTCTCCTTTTGCTATTTTTCCTGCTATTTCTTCTGTTTTACTTTTTTCTTTCATTACTTCTGCAAAAACTTCTGCCATTCCTGAACCTTGTACTTCAACCTTTTTTTCCTCTTTTTTCATAAAAGAATCAAAAATATTTTTATTTTCTTTTTTATCTACATTATTATTTTTTATTCCATTCAACATTTGAAAACTTTGTCCTATTTTCATTTAAACTACTCCCCCTTTTATAACTTTTCTACGCTATACCCCTTTTGTTTTAATAACTCTACAATTCCATCATCACCAAAAAAATGTAGTGCACCAACTGCTACAACGTATTTTTCATCAAGCTTCATATATTCCTCTATTTTTTTAACCATATCTATATTTCTATCTAAAATAAGACTTTTATAAGTCTCTTCATTTTCTTTTTGCATTTTTATTGCCTCAAGCATAAATGCTTCATCCCCGGTTTTATAAGCTTCCATTATATTTTTGGCATATTCTACATCTTCTTTTGATAATTCCTCAAAACTTCCTTCTTTATATCCATCTAACATTTCTTTTAAAGTATCAATTCCTTGAATTTTATCTAAAAGCTCTATTTGAAATTCCATATTTTCAACTTGGTCAACCTTCTTGTTCTCTTTTAAATATCTTTCCTTTAGCATATCATCAAAAGTTTTCATATCTAAGTTTGCTTTTTCGTATGTTACTGCACTTATGTTTTGAACTATTCCTTGGGCTTTATACACCTTTAATTTTTCATAATCAAGACCTGTATCTTTTGCTAGTAATTTTAATGCCTCTATTTCTTTCTTATTTAAATCATCCTCTATAGTTTTTCCACCCTCATACATTATCCTTGCATTTGCAAGCAATGCATCTTGTTCTGAAGCATTCACTTCTAATGAAAGAACATCAGTCTTTTCTATTATGTCTAAAACAGTATCTGAAAAATAATTATATTCATCATTGATAGGATGCATCGTTCCTATTAAATATAGTTCCTTTCCATCTTTTTGAACTTTCCATTGATACCCTTTAGCAACTTCACTTTTCTCTTTTTCTTCTGCTCCACCGCATCCAACAAATGCTCCTAAAATAAAAAATATAGCCATCCCTACGGATAATACCCTCTTTTTTAACTCTCTCATATCATTTCTCCTTTAATTCTCTTATCTATATTTTATCATCTATTTACATTTAATGGAATATATGGAGGTTAGATTTATTTTTCTGTGACTTTTTTCTATAATTTTGTAACATTAAAGTTAACTTTCGTATATTATATACTATAAATTTGATTTTTAATCTTATTTATAGTATAATTTATTTGAATTTTCAGATAATTCAAAATAAGAGCATTTACCTTTATTTTTAAAGGAAGTGACTAACTTATTATTTTTATAGTGGGTTACATCTTTACATGTAACCCTTAAATATTGTTTTCATTTTTTAATCGCATTAATATAAAAAACACTTAAAGCGTCCGAACTTTAAGTGTTTTTCTTTTTTATCTAATTTGTCCATTTCCAAATATAATATATTTAACTGAAGTTAATTCTTTTAACCCCATAGGACCTCTTGCGTGAAGCTTTTGTGTGCTTATTCCTATTTCTGCACCAAAGCCAAACTCTTCTCCATCGGTAAATCTAGTTGATGCATTTACATATACAGCTGCTGCATCTATTCTTTGTAAGAATTTTTGAGAATTTGCATAGTTTTTTGTAACTATAGCTTCTGAATGTCCTGTATTGTATTTATTTATATGTTTAATAGCTTCATCTATATTATCTACTATCTTCACACTCATTATAAAATCTAAAAACTCAGTATAAAAGTCTTCTTCAGTTGCTTCTTCCATATCAGATATTATTTTTCTAGCCTTTTCATCACCTTTTAATAACACACCCTTTTCTCTTAAAGCCTTTGTTAAAATAGGTAATATTTCATTTGCCACCTCTGAATGAATAACTAAACTTTCTGCTGCATTACAAACAGATGGTCTTGATGTTTTAGCATTCACAACAATATCTCTTGCCATATCAAAGTCACATTCTGAATCTACATATATATGACAGTTTCCTGTTCCTGTTTCAATAACTGGTACTGTTGCATTTTTAACTACTGCTTTTATAAGCCCAGCTCCTCCTCTTGGAATTAAAACATTTATATATTCATTAAGCTTCATCATTTCAGTTGCTACTTCTCTTGAAGTATCTTCTACTAATTGTACTGAATCTTCTGGAATTCCTGCCTCTTTTGAAGCCTCTCTTAAAACTTTTATTATTGCAATATTAGAGTTTATAGCTTCACTTCCACCTCTTAGGATAACTGCATTCCCTGTCTTTAAGCAAAGCCCTGCTGCATCACAAGTTACATTTGGTCTAGCTTCATATATTATTCCAACAACCCCCATAGGAACTCTTTTTTGTCCTATTTGAAGCCCATTTGGTCTATTCCACATAGAAACAACTTCTCCAACAGGATCTGGTAAACTCACAACTTCTCTTAAACCATTTGCCATACCATTAATTCTGTCCTTATTTAAAGCCAGTCTATCTAACATTGGTTCTGAAGTCCCTTTTTCTCTAGCTTTATCTAAATCTTTTTTATTTTCTTCTATTATAAAATCAGCATTTTCTTCAAGCTTAATTGCCATTTTTAATAATGCCTCATTCTTTTCTGTTGTACTTAAATTAGCAAGTATATAACTTGCTTCTTTTGCTTTTTCTCCTAAAATATTTAGCATACTCATTATTCTTCCCTCCTATTTATCTTTTAAAAATACAGTTCCTATTTTTTCTCCATTTAATATATCTACAATCACATCTGGATTTTCTCCATTTGCAAGAACCATATTAACTGAAGCTTTATTTGCAACCTTCGCTGCCATAACTTTTGTAATCATTCCACCAGTTCCAAATTCACTTCCTGCACCACCTGCTGCATTTTCAATATCCTCTGTAATTTCTTCAATTACATCTAAAAGCTTTGCATCATCATTGCTTCTTGGGTCTTTATCATAAAAACCATCTATATCTGAAAGAATAATCAATAAATCTGCCTTCACTAAAGAAGCTACAATCGCAGAAAGGTTATCATTATCCCCAAATCTAACTATATTTTCAATCTCATCTATTGATACAGTATCATTTTCATTTACTATCGGTAATATTCTCATTCCTAAAAGAGTTTCGAAAGTATTACATACATTTTCTCTAATATGTTCATCTTCAACTACGTCTCTAGTTAAAAGTACTTGCCCTACTCTATGACTAAACTCTCCAAAAAATTTACTATAAATATGCATAAGCTCACATTGCCCTACTGCTGCAACTGCTTGTTTTTCTCTTATAGTTTGTGGTCTTTCTTTTAATTTTAAAGTGCTTGTTCCAACACCTATTGCACCTGATGTTACAAGAACAACTTCTTTTCCTTCATTCATTAAATCTGAAATAACCATAGCAAGTCTTTCAATTCTTCTAAGATGTATATTTCCAGTTCCATGAGTTAAAGTTGATGTTCCAACTTTAATAACAATTCTTTTAGCTTCTCTTATTTCTTTTCTATATGTCATCTAAAATTCTCCCTACAATTAAATATTTATTTTTATTATAATATATAATTTAATAATTGTTTCATCATTTAAATAAAAAAGATACTATTACTAATATTTATAATAAACATCAGTAAAAGTATCTTTCTTAAATGGGTGAAAATCCTAT